>OMIJ01000176.1 GCA_900299065.1 Hyphomicrobiales bacterium | reverse complement strand
GCCGGCAGCGGGCCGGAATTGCCGATACAGGTCGTGCAGCCATAGCCGATGAGATTAAAGCCGACCTTATCGAGATATTTCTGCAAACCGGATTTGGCCAGATATTCACCGACAACTTGTGAGCCGGGCGCCAGTGATGTCTTCACCCAAGGTTTGGCGGTGAGGCCCTTTTCAACCGCATTGCGAGCCAGAAGACCGGCGGCGATCAAAACGCTGGGATTAGATGTATTGGTGCATGAGGTGATGGCAGCAATCGCCACATCGCCATGGCCCAAATCAAAGGATTTGCCTTTCACATCGACGCGGCGATGATCTTCACCGGGCTTTTTATATTCCCCTGCCAGAGCGCTGGCAAAACCAGAGGCAACCGATTCCAGTGCAATGCGTCCCTCGGGGCGCTTGGGGCCTGCCATGGAGGGAACCACAGAAGCCAGATCAAGCTCTAATGTATCGGTGAAAACAGGATCGGCCGATGTGCGTGTGCGGAACATGCCTTGCGCCTTGGCGTATTTTTCAACCAAGGCCAGACGCGCATTCGCGCGATTGGAGGTCTTTAAATAATCCAATGTTGTCGTATCAACGGGGAAGAAGCCGCAAGTCGCGCCATATTCAGGGGCCATATTGCCTATGGTGGCGCGGTCCGCCAGAGTGAGAGCTTCAAGACCCGAGCCAAAGAATTCAACGAATTTGCCGACCACGCCTTTTTTACGCAGCATTTGCGTGACAGTGAGCACAAGATCGGTGGCGGTGACGCCTTCTTTCAATTTGCCGGAGAGGCGGAAGCCAATCACTTCAGGCAAGAGCATAGAGAGAGGCTGGCCGAGCATGCAGGCCTCAGCCTCAATGCCACCAACGCCCCAGCCCAGAACAGCCAGACCATTGACCATGGTTGTGTGCGAATCTGTGCCAACCAGAGAATCTGGATAGGCAACTTCCACTGTTTCAGTCTTGCGACCGACCTTATGTTGCTCCTTACGTGTCCAGACCGTCTGCGCCAGATATTCCAGATTGACCTGATGGCAAATGCCTGTGCCGGGCGGCACAACGCGGAAATTGTCAAAAGCGCCTTGGCCCCATTTCAAGAATGTATAGCGCTCGGTATTGCGCTCATATTCAAGATCAACGTTTTTCTTGAACGCTTTTGAATTGCCAAATTCATCGACAATCACCGAATGGTCGATGACCAGATCAACGGGCACAAGCGGATTGATCTTTTTGGGATCGCCGCCGAGCTTGGACATGGCATCGCGCATCGCCGCCAGATCGACAACGGCGGGAACGCCGGTAAAATCCTGCATCAAAACGCGTGTAGGACGAAAGGCAATTTCATGCTCTTTCTTGCCGCGATTGGTCATCCAGGCAGCAATAGCTTCAATGTCCTTTTTGGTGACCGATTGGCCATCTTCAAAGCGCAACAGATTTTCCAAAATCACCTTCATGGAATAGGGCAGATTGGCAATGCCCTTTAATCCGTTCTTCTCTGCCGCCTTGAGTGAGAAGTAATGATAGGTCTTGGCACCGACGGTGAGTTTCTTGCGCGCTTTAAAGCTGTCGAGGGAGGCCATGGGGATCTCATATGTTGTCAGTAATGCAGATTGGGGGCTTATAGATAATTTCTGCGCGACACGCTACACGAACGATAGTTGTGTTCGCATTCTCAACATTTGTCTGATCTGGAGACCCTTTGTCAGCCCCCTTCCCGGCCTCTGGCCTGTGCCTCAAAGTCGATAATCTAGACCTTGAAAGAGGCGGCCGGTCCCTCATTCAGGGGCTTGGTTTTGAATTGGCAAGTGGTCAGGCCTTGCTGGTGCGCGGTGCCAATGGAGCGGGAAAAACTACTCTGCTGAGGACTTTGGCTGGCCTTTTGCCGTTGCAATCGGGACAAATTCACTTTTCTGGCAGCGCTTGGGAGCAAGAGTGCTCATTGGCCGTCCAAAGCCATTATGTTGGCCATGCCGAAGCCCTCAAGGGCGCGCTGAGTGCCAAAGAAAATCTCGAATTCTGGGCACTCATGCTGGGAGGCAGCGCCGGGGCAGGCCTGAGCTGCACGGCGGCGCTCGAATCTCTGGCCATTCGCCATGCTTTGGACATTCCTGCAGCTTATCTTTCGGCCGGGCAGAAACGCCGACTGGCGCTGGCGCGATTGCTGGTTGCCCCGCGCCCCTTATGGATTTTGGACGAGCCCTTTACCGCGCTTGATCAACAGGCCCAGAGCCAATTGCGAAAAATGATCGAGGAGCATTTGGCGCAAGGCGGGTTGATGATCGCCTCCACCCATGTGGCATTGGGGCTTGCTGGGACCAGAGAGCTTTATCTGGGGGAGCGGTCATGAGCTCCAATTTAAGCCCTGTTTTGATGAGCCTATTTATCAGAGAGGTGCGTCTGGCCCGGCGGATTGGCGGCGGCGGAGCTATGGGCTTGGTGTTTTTCCTGATCCTCGTGTCGATCACACCCTTTGCTATTGGCCCCGATCTCAATCTTCTGGCCCGGATCGGTCCGTCGATTTTGTGGATTGCCGCTTTGCTCGCCACTTTATTGGGGCTGGATCGGCTGTTTCAGGCTGATCAGGAAGATGGCTCGCTCGATTTGTTGCGCATGAGTCAGGCCCCGCTCGAATTGATCGTGCTGACCAAATGTCTGGCGCATTGGACTGTGACCGGCCTGCCTTTGATCATTGCTGCACCAATATTCGGGCTAATGCTGGCGCTAGAGCCAGAGGCCTTAACAGGGGTGACGCTGACGCTTTTGGTGGGCACGCCAGCCTTGACGTGCCTTGGCGCAATGGGGGCGGCTTTGACGGCGAGCATCAGGCGGGGCGGCCTGCTAATGGCCATTCTCGTGCTGCCGCTCTGCGTGCCCGTGCTGATCTTTGGTATTTCTGCGGCAGCTGCGGCATCAGATGCCGTAGCCTCCTTCACCTCACCCTTTCTTATGCTTTGCGCACTGACCCTGCTGAGCCTATTGGCTGCACCTTTTGCGGCTGCGGCCGCGCTTCGCGCTTTGTCAGATTAAATGGGACGCAAGATCTTTGTGGTAAACTAAAATTGATGGCTCAATTGCTTTCATCCCCCCTTTGGGACTAAATCGCGCTATGTGGACCTATGCCAATCCGACGCATTTTACAGCGCTTGTAAACCGCCTCCTGCCCTGGGCCTGGGGATTGACCCTGGCTGTGCTCGCGCTTGGACTTTACCTGACGTTTTTCATTGCCCCGGCCGATTATCAGCAGGGAGAGACGGTGCGGATCATGTATATTCACGTGCCCGCCGCCTGGTTGTCGATGATGTGTTATTCAGCAATGACTCTGTCGGCTCTAGGCACTTTGGTCTGGCGGCATCCACTCGCAGATGCGGCGCAAAAGGCCGCTGCGCCAATCGGGGCAGGTTTTACTTTCATTTGCCTTGTTACAGGTTCGCTCTGGGGCAAGCCCATGTGGGGCACATGGTGGGTCTGGGATGCGCGACTCACCTCTGTGCTGGTGCTGTTTCTGATCTATCTGGGATTGATTGCGCTCTGGCAGACGATTGAAGAGCCCACGCGCGCGGCCAAAGCGGCGGCGATCATGACTTTGATTGGCGCGGTGAATATTCCGATCATCAAATTTTCGGTTGATTGGTGGGATACGCTGCATCAACCCGCCTCAGTGTTTCGCATGGGCGGACCATCGATTCATCCCTCAATGCTCTGG
>OMIJ01000175.1 GCA_900299065.1 Hyphomicrobiales bacterium | reverse complement strand
GGCATTGGCCTTGAGTGTGTCTGCACCTTTCACGCCATTGGGGTCCTTGCTCCACAGGGCAATTTTGCCGATCGCATAAGTAAAGCGCGACTCCGGCAGGGCCAACCCGTCCTTAATGAGCAGGCTCGGGCGCTCTTCATCTGCCGATAGAAAGATTTGAAAAGGCGCGCCTTGTTGAATCTGATTTGTAAGCGGGCCAGATGAGCCAAAACTCAATATAGCATTATGTCCCATTTTAGCTTTGAACTGAGCTGCAATCTCCTTGGCTGCATCAGTGAAATTGGCTGCAACAGCCACATTGGTGCTTGCAGCAATGGCCGTGTTGGCTGTGTGTGAACACACAACACAGGTGAGTGCAAAGGTAAGCAGGCAACGAAATTTCATCATAATAAATTTCTTTAATCTATGGCGATGATGACATGGCTGGAGTCAAACAGGGCTTTGACGTGTTTGCCTTCTTCAATCTGCAAAGCTTTCGCGCTGTGGGCGCTGATATGGGCTGCGAGGGTTTTACCTCCACCAATATCGATGACGACTTCGGCATTGATGGGCGATTTTTCACAGCGCAACACTGTGCCCGAAATGGCATTGCGGGCTGAGGTCATCAGAGTTTCTTCATCCCTTGCAATCATCACAAAGGGGGCTTTGATCAGCACGATTGCTTCGCGCCCGACGCAGAGGCCGAGTTCCCTAAGGCTTTTGAGTGTCACAGAAGCAAATATTGTCTGATCGGGGGCGACTTCAACGGCGACTTCAGCATTGAGCTGGTCGCTCGTGATGGCGGTGATATGACCGCGCAATGCATTGCGTGCACTTGTTCGCATAAGAAATCCTGACATGAGATTGACGGGTGTGACGCCACTGCCAGCAAGCTCAGGCTCAAGCAGGCGCATGACGCGGGCCATTTCCGCTTCCATGCGGGCGTAGGCCTCCAGCACCTTTATGCCTGTAGGTGTGAGCACAGAGCCACCGCCCGCTGTGCCGCCGCTTTTTGTGGTCAGCAATGGTTGGCCAAACAGATTGGTCATCGCTTCGAGCGCATCCCAGGCGGCCTTGTAACTCAGACCAAAGGCTTTGGCCCCCGCGCTAATGCTACCGGCCTGCGCCACAGCCTGCAGAAGGCGGATGCGCTCTCGCCCCACACTCGTGGAAGTCTCATTTTTTAAGGAGACAATGGCTTCAATCACCTTGGCCTCTTGGTTATGTAGTCAAGCTATATAACCATAGGTTCGAACTGGATTTTGTCAATCCGGCTAGGGTCTTGAACTCCACAAGTCAGGACTTGAGAAGACCAGTTAAGTTCATGTTTTAACAAGAAATCAATAAGTTTGTTGCATGAAGGTCTGTCAATAGACGGGCGCCCGTCATATAAACTTCATAAATATGTCATGATTCGGATGACATGAGCCCAAAATTGGCTGCAATCGGGTTTATGGAGTGATTATGCTGTCCTGGTTCCAAAGGGCTTTGCCGCGTGAAGATAGTTTCTTTGACTATTTCGAGCAGCATGCCGGCACTCTGGTTGATGGTGCCAAGGCCTTGCGGCAATTGCTGGAGCCCGGCGCGGATATTGCGGCCAGCACGGCGCTGGTGAGCAAATATGAAAATGATGCCGATGACATCACACGCGAAGTCATGCTGGCGGTTCGCCGGACCTTTATTACGCCATTTGATCGCTCGGACATTCAGGCGCTTATCTCCACAATGGATGATGCGATCGACCAAATGAAGCAGACAACCAAGGCCATTCAGCTCTATGAGATCAGGGAATTTGATCCCAGAATGCGATCCATAGCTGATCTGATCATCAAAGGGGCCGAGCTCACCGTAGAAATGACATCGGCGCTGCGGGACATGAAGAAGAACTCCAATCGGCTGATGACCCAGGCAGTGCGGATGACAGCTCTCGAAGAATCCGCTGATGAATTGCATGATTCAGGTCTCAAAGAATTGCTGCGTGTGCATCGCCATTCCGACCCTATGGGTTTCATTATTGGCGCCGAGATTTATGGTCATCTCGAAAAAATCTCGGATCGGTTCGAGGATGTCGCCAAACAGATCAATACGATTGTGGTTGAGCACCTTTAAATCTGAGGGAGGCGTTTGTGACCACAATTTCCCTCACTTATCTTTATGTGCTGATTTTTGTCGCTCTGGCCTTTGACTTTCTCAATGGTCTGCATGATGCGGCTAATTCCATCGCCACCATAGTCTCCACACGTGTGTTACGCCCGCAATATGCCGTATTATGGGCCGGATTTTTTAATTTCATCGCCTTTTTGTTCTTTGGTTTGAGCGTGGCTCAGACCATGGGCTCAGGAATTATTAATCCTAAAATCGTTGATGCCAATGTAATCTTCGGTGCTTTGTCCGGAGCAATCATCTGGAATGTGTTGACCTGGTTGTATGGAATTCCCTCATCAAGTTCGCATGCCTTGATTGGCGGTTTGCTCGGCGCGGGACTTGCCAAAGCAGGTCCATCGGTAATCATTTGGACTGGATTTACCAAGACGATTTCAGCGATTTTCATTTCACCTGCTGTTGGATTTACGCTGGCTTTGGCAATCATGTTTATTTTTTCCTGGCTGTTTGTGCGTTCAACGCCGGTGAAGGTCGATAATCTGTTTCGCTCGCTGCAATTTGTTTCAGCTTCGCTCTATTCTCTGGGCCATGGCGGCAATGATGCACAAAAGACCATGGGCATTATTGCGGTTCTGCTCTATTCACAGGGCATGCTGGACGGAGGTTTTCATGTGCCTTTCTGGGTCGTGATATCCTGTCAGGCAGCGATGGGTCTTGGTACGCTTGCCGGCGGTTGGCGCATTGTACACACTATGGGGTCGAAAATTACACGGCTTTCCCCCATGCAGGGTTGCGCTGCTGAGACAGGCGGAGCGGTCATGTTGTTCATGGCCAATTATCTGGGCATTCCAGTCTCCACAACCCATACTATTACAGGAGCAATCGTCGGTGTGGGTGCAGCCAAGCGCATGGGTGCCGTGCGTTGGAATGTTGCCAGAAGCATTGTGTATGCCTGGTTTCTGACCATGCCCGCAGCAGCTAGTATTGGTGCAATGTTCTATTATCTGTCACTTGCTCTGGGATAATGATGAACAAACATGCAGATTTAGAGATGGGGGCGAGTCGCGAACAGATTGCGGCTTTGCCCTATCGTCTGCAGCATGGCCTTGAAATTCTCATTCTGACCTCCCGTGAAACCAGACGCTGGATCATTCCCAAAGGATGGCCGATCAGGGGCAAGACCCTGCCTCAATCTGCGGCGCGCGAAGCCTATGAGGAAGCGGGCGTGATTGGCAAAGTGTCTGAACATTCTATTGGCGATTATCATTATTATAAACGCAAGAAGAATGGGTCGACGCAATTATGCAATGTCAGCGTTTTTCCTTTGCAGGTGAGCGAGCAGAAACGCAATTGGCCAGAAAAAAAACAAAGATTGACTCGCTGGGTTACTTGCGAGGAAGCAGCGCAATTGGTCTTGGAAGTTGAATTGCAGGATTTGATCCGCAATTTTGAACGCGGGTTCAAACTGCAAGATTAGGCTAGGACGAGGCTCGTCCTAATTGCTCGGACTTGCTGCTTGTCGTCCGGCCTGCAGGCTAAAGACAATATTGCGTGTCTGGCCGGTGCAGGAGGGATAATTATGGAAGAACAATCCCATAATATCGCCGGAAGCATAAAGCCCGCGAATGGGCCGATTGGCGCTGTTGAGCACTTGCGATTTGTCATTCACGCCCAGGCCACCAAAGGAAAAGGTGATGCCGCCTCTGACAGGATAGGCACGGAAGGGTGCTTCATCGAGTTTGCGGGCCCAATTAGATTTGGGCGGTTGAATGCCGCGTGTGCCCCGGCCATCCAACTTTGAGGGTTGATAGGGAACATCCTCCATGATGCTGGCGTTGAAAGTCTCTATTGTATGCGTGAGGAGTTCAGCATTTACACCGATCTTGCGTGCCAATTCTGAAATATTATCGGCTTCTTCATAAGTGGCTTCATAATCCGGACCATGGCGGAATTTGGCAATGCCCTTCTTGTCATAGAGCTGGAAGGCAATGCCACCTGGTTGTTTGCGTACCGCATGACCCGTCTTGGCATAGGTGTAGGAATGGAAGGCCTCGCCTTCATCATAAAACCTCTGGCCCATGGCATTGACGGTAATGCCATGGCAATAATCATAACGGTTCATTGTATTGCCGCGTCCATCCGCATGAACGGGTGTTTCGAAATTGGGTGCGGCGGCATCAATGGGGCTGGCATGAGCACCTTGCCAATGGCCGGCAGCTTTAGCACCGAGCGCTAGAAACATTTGCAGCACTTCGCCCGTATTATGCTTACTGCCGCGCACCTTCATCAGATCGGCATTTTCGCCCAAATAACGTGCGCGCATTTCAGGATTGGCCTGAAAGCCACCAGCGCAAGTGATGATTGCAGGGGCGAAGAGATCATAATCCTCCTCAGGCGTTGAGACGCGCACGCCATCAATATGGCGTGCATTGCCATGGATCATCGAAACGGAGGATTCAAAGCGAATATCTATGCCGAGTTTCTGCGCAATGGCGCGCCATTGCTGTAATTGGCCAAGGCCTCCTCCGACAGGTTGGATCACGCGTCCGGGCTCGAAGAAGTGACGGCCATTTTGGGTGAGATATTTTTCATGAGTCCATCGAATGCCCATTTTGAGCATCCAGTGCACCGATTCATTCGATCGCACCACAAGGGCATTGGCCAGATCAGGGTCAATCAGGCCTTGGGTGACCCGCATCAGATCGGCGAGAAATTGCTCATGCGTATAGGGTGGGATTTCCATTGCCTCAAAAAGCGCCGGATCAAGATCGGGTAGGAAGGCACGAATTTCGTCCTTGCCTGAATGACAAAAGCGAAAGCCTGTGTGGGAATAACGTGCATTGCCGCCGTATTCGCTCTCTGGGGCTTTTTCCAGCATAATCACGCGATCAGCGCCAGCCTCTTTGGCAGAAACGGCCGATTCAAAGGCGGCGCTACCACCACCAATGACGATCACATCACATTTGGCTTGTCTGATCACTTTACACTCCCCGCTCAATCTATTCCGAGATTTATTTTTCAAGGATTATTATGATCACGAGGCCGGGTCTGTAAAGTCATCTGATTGGGTTCAGCCTGTTGAGGGCGGCATTGCAGAAATTTAATTTGTCAGTCCAGGGGCGGGCCTGTATCGAAGTCAGATTGGCGCAAAAGTCAGGCTCAGATTTCTGATTGAATCGCCCTTGGTGCATGGAGATGTCAAATCATGCGATCCGTTTTATTTAAATTTGCAACCCCGCTTATTGTCGGTCTGTTTCTTATTTCGCTGATCTCCGGCATTGCGCTATTTGCCCATTGGGGCGGCAATTTGTTTCGCGGCATGCATATCTGGCTCAGCATGGTGCTAATTATTCCCTTTGTGCTGCATGTTTGGAAAAACTGGCGCGCTATGTCGCTTTATTTTCGTCAATGGTCCTTTGCTGTGGTCATGGTTGTATCTCTGGCCCTAGCTATTGGTTTTATCGCGAATGCAAATACAGGAGGGCGGCGCCAGCAGGCCCCGCCGACAATTGCTCTCACCAGGCTGTTAATGAATGCATCTCCCGATAAATTAGCACCGGCTCTGGGTGCTAGCCCGGATAAATTGATGGAAAAGCTGCACAGCGCCGGCTTTGATGCAGCTGAACCCGGCCTGTCCTTGCGTGAAATAGCCAAGCGCTCGGGCAAGGAGGAATTGGCTATTGTATCCATACTCACCAGCCTTAATCGCTGAACTCTGGAGTTCCCTTTGTCCATCTCCAGTGCAGATCAGTCTTGTTCAAATCAGTCTTGCGCCAGTTTTGTTGAGCCTGCGATAAATCCCACATCTAGTTGGGTTGTGCTTTGTCCTGCCTTTGCAGCAGATCACACAATGTGGGACGGGCAGATCGATCTGTTGCGGCAGACTCATAATGTGTTGCGCTTTGATTTGCGCGGCCATGGCGCCAGCCCCACAAAGGCTGGATCGTGCAGCTTGCGCGATCTTGAGGATGATGTGCTTGCCGTGATGGATCGCCATATGATTGATCAGGCGATCTTCATAGGTCTGTCGCTGGGGGGCAATATTGGGCTTGGTTTGGCCTTACGCATGCCTGAACGTATCAGCCATCTTGTCTGCTGCGATGCGCGTGGTGATATGCCGCCCCCGGCGCGTGCCTCCTGGGATGAGCGCATGGAGCTTGTGCGACACAATGGCACAGAGGCGATCATTGATATGACCCTGCCGCGCTGGCTGAGTGATGAGACGCGCCAGCATCGCCCGCAAGTGGTCGCGCAAGTCAGAAAAATGATCTCAGCCACCTCACGCGAGGGTTATCTGGCCTGCGCTCAGGCGCTGCGCGATATGAGCCCAGTTCAGGGTCTTGAAGCCTTGCAGGTCCCAGTTGCTTATGTGACGGGAGAATTAGATTTTGCTGCCGCTCCTGCCATTGTTGAAGCTATGGCGGCCAAAACGCCCGGGTCCAGCTTTGATTACATCAAGGGGGCCTCGCATTTGTCCAATCTGGATCAGCCTGAGGCTTTTAATGCGATCTTGCGCCACAGGCTCAAGCTT
>OMIJ01000174.1 GCA_900299065.1 Hyphomicrobiales bacterium | reverse complement strand
GGATATCAAGGGCAATCGACCCGGCGTAGAGATTGAGAAATTTTGAATCAACATTTCGAATTGAGGCCAGATTCATCGCCTCAGTTTTAATGGTCGAAGTGCGGAATGAAACAATTTTGCCGGCATCCACCAATGTGAGCAGATTGGTTTTGGCTGCCGAAGATAAGGGCGGTGAACTCAATTGCGCAAGCTCGCTTGAGCGTGCCGTATTTTTCAGGACTGCCAAAGTACTCACGGGTGACGGCGTGCCTTTATAGTCGATCTTGAACTGACTGCCTGAACGCGTGATTTCAATCGAAGGCGGGCTAGTGTTCAGTTCTGTTCTGGAAGCTATGGCTGCATTCAAAGCAGTCTTCAAAGCTTCCTGACGCGCATCATCACTGGCACCAAGGGCAATCTGCAAGGGACCAATATGCATTGTGACGGGCGATACATTCAGGCCGGGCGGAGATAGCGTGAAATCATATTCATCGCCATTGGCAATGGTGCCATCCACTCGCAGAGCTTGCTTTTCATTGGCGGTTACAGAGCCTGATGAACTGCGCACAGCCGTCCCGATGTTCAGATCGCTATAATTTTTCAAAGTCAAGGTCATCGGACCAAAATCGGCGGCGTTGAAATTTGGCTTTTCGAGCTTGTCGAGCAGATTTTCCAATCCCACAACATAACCACTGCCGGAGACGGCCTGTGCTTGTGAAGAAATGGAAACTTTTACCGATGAAGTGCTGGGCGCAGCCAAAGGGGCCTGCGTTCCAATCTGCGTCTTGATTTGGGCAGAATTTTTCTGCTGGGCCGTCGAAGTCGGTGCCGCAACATAGCGGCCCAAAGTCGGATTATAGACAACAACAGGCACAATGACCCCACGCAAACAGACTGAATGCATTATTTTAGCAATTTTTGTGCCATGCGCGCGAACAGGCCCAAGGGCGCCCGATCGAAATACAAATATCTGATTTTATTGGCGCTCCCTAGGGGACTCGAACCCCTGTTTTCGCCGTGAGAGGGCGACGTCCTAGACCGCTAGACGAAGGGAGCGCAGAGACAATTTCTATACGCGGGCTTAGGCTGGGGGGCAAGGACTTGATTGCGCTGCGCCGGGCAGAGCGCCGCCAGCCCCGACTATAGGCTGGCCGGGTGACAGATGGGGGCGGGGCAGGTAGAAGCAGAGCCAAGTGAAAGGCCATTTGCACCCATGATCCGTTCCGCATTGATGAATGTTATGACCGCCGCCGCCATTAAGGCCGGGCGCGGGCTTAAACGTGACTTTGGCGAGGTTGAGAATTTACAGGTCTCGGTCAAGGGGCCGGGCGATTTTGTCACTTCAGCCGATAAGCGCGCGGAAAAGGTGCTGTTTGAGGAATTGTCCAAGGCGCGTCCTGGCTATGGCTTTGTCATGGAAGAGGGCGGGACCATTGAGGGCAGTGATAAAACCCATCGCTGGCTGATCGACCCGCTTGATGGCACTTTGAATTTTCTGCATGGCCTGCCGATGTTTGCCATTTCCATTGCGCTTGAGCGCGAAGGGCAGATTGTCGCTGGCCTGATCTATAATCCGGTCAATGATGATATGTATGTGGCTGAAAAAGGTCAGGGAGCCTGGCAAAACAATCATCGCCTGCGCGTTGCCGCACGGCGCGATTTTGCGGATGCTTTGGTGGGCTGCGGTGTTGGCCCGCTGGCTAGAGCCAAGGATCATCCCCGCTTCAAAAGCGAATTATCCTCTGTGCTGGCGCGTGCTGCCAATATTCGCCGTCTGGGCGCAGCTTCGCTTGATCTGGCCCATGTCGCAGCCGGGCGTCTTGATGCCTATTGGGAGCGAGGACTCAATAGTTGGGATATTGGTGCGGGCATAATCCTGGTGCGGGAAGCGGGCGGCTTTGTGTCGGATGGCGAAGGCGGCGAGGATATGCTGGAAAGCGGCTCGATCTGCGTGGGCAATGAGATCATGCATCGCAATTTGCTCGCTTTATTGCGCAAAAGCGCGGTGGAGAGCGCAAGCGGGGCTAATAAATCCCCCGCCTGATCCGCACTTGATCAGTGGCAAGCCCCCAATTGGGGCTTGCGTTGAAATCTGCTACAAGTGTCAAAACCTGTTAGAGTGCAAAAGAAACCGATTCACAGCGCCTTCGAGCCCTCATTAGGTCTTCCGGCCCATGGCATCAGATTTGGATAATTACAGACTCTCCTCTCCGCGGATTTTTCTGCTGCGGATGATGGTTTTTCTGATCCTGATCGGATTTCTCGCGCTCATTCTCTATCGCCAAATTCAAACCGCCTTTCTTGCCAATCCCGGCCTGAATGCCGTCATTGGCGGCGTTTTATTCATTGGTATTTTTCTCGCGCTTCGTCAGGTGTGGAAATTGTTTCCCGAGATCAATTGGGTCAATGCGCTCAATGAGGGCCGCGCCGAGCTTGTGAATCCGCCGATTCTTCTGGCTCCTATGGCAACGATTCTGGGCGAGAAAAATGGCTTGGGGATGATTTCAACAATCACCTTGCGTGCCATTCTGGATTCGCTCGGTACAAGGCTTGATGAATCGCGCGAGATTGCCCGCTATCTGGTTGGCCTGCTCGTTTTTCTGGGGCTGCTGGGCACATTCTGGGGCCTTTTGGAAACTGTTGGTTCGATTGGCAATGTGATCAAATCCATGCAGACAGGCGCAGATGCCGCCGTGATGTTTGATGATTTGAAGAATGGCCTCTCCGCCCCCATTGCCGGCATGTCGATCTCTTTCACATCATCGCTGTTTGGTCTGGCAGGATCGCTCATCCTTGGTTTTCTGGATTTGCAAGCAGGACAGGCACAAAACAGATTTTACAATGAGCTTGAGGACCTGCTTTCGGCAAGCGCTTCTGATCTGAGCCTGATGGGACAAGATTCGGGCAGCGTGAATGTTCTTCTAGAGCGCATTTTGGCCGGTCAGGCCCCTGCAGATCCTGAAGCCTCGCGCAATGCCGTTGTCGCCATGGCCAATCTTGCTGAAGGCATTCAAGGCCTGGTGCAACATATGCGCAAAGAGCAACAATTGATCCGCGATTGGGTGGAGGCACAGGCGCAGCAACAAACCGAAATTAAAAAATTGCTTGAGCTTTTGAACAATAAATCGGGACCTCGCTGATGGCGCTCAGTCGCACCAGACGCAGCGGACGGGGCTTTGATTATTGGCCCGGCTTTGTCGACGCGCTCTCGACCATGCTGCTGGTGATGATCTTTCTCTTATCCGTCTTCATGCTGGCGCAATTCTTCCTCTCACGTGATATTTCCGGAAAAGACTCTGCCCTTCTCAAACTCTCGCGACAGATTGAGGAACTCACCTCCCTGCTCTCGCTTGAGCGCGCCAAAAGCGCCGATGCGCAGAGCAGCATGGCATTGCTCTCAGCCACTTTGAATGATGCGCAAAGCGAAAAGATACGTCTGCAAGGCCTGATTGATGCCGGCACTGCCAATGCCAATGCCATGGGCGGGGCAGCCAAACAAGCGCAGGATGCGCTTGATGCCGAACGCCAGATTTCGGCACGCGCCTCGGCACAGGTAGAAATTCTCAATCAGCAATTGGCGGCTCTACGTAGCCAGATTGCCGCTTTGGAAGAAGCGCTCAATGCATCCGAGCAACGAGACCGCGAATCGCAAGCGCAAATTGCTGATTTAGGCTCAAGGCTGAATCTGGCATTGGCGCAAAAGGTACAAGAGCTGGCGCGCTATCGCTCCGATTTCTTCGGCCGCTTGCGGCAAATTCTTGGCACACGTCCGGGCGTGCGCGTGGTGGGTGATCGGTTCGTTTTTGAATCGGAAGTTTTGTTTGATGTAGGTCAGGCCAATCTCAATCCGGCCGGTCGCGGCGAACTTGATAAACTGGCTGTGGCAGTTGCTGATCTTGAACGTGAAATTCCACCAGAGATTCCCTGGATCTTGCGCGTGGATGGCCACACAGACAAAAGCCCGATACGAGGCGGTCGCTTTCAATCCAATTGGGACTTATCAGCCTCACGCGCAATTTCAGTTGTGCAATATTTAATCACGCGCGGCGTCTCTGCTGATCGTTTGGCCGCAACCGGCTTTGGGGAATTCCAGCCTATTGACAAGGGTGATGGCGAAGAGGCGCTCAAACGCAATCGACGCATTGAGCTTAAATTAACCGATCGCTAGCGCATATTAAGAACAGGCTTGTCGCTGAAACGATTAGCTTGGCCAGACGTTCTTTCATGCTATGCCCAAGCATGAGCGATTCTCAGATCCATTCGGACCATGGACAAGCCGACCCCAAAGCGCTGGCGCCAGGCACTCGCGCTTTGGCGCTGATCGTGGCGACGGCTTTCTTCATGGAAAACCTTGATCTGACAGTGATCGCCACGGCCCTGCCGCAAATGGCGGAGGCTTTTGCAACAACGCCTGTGGCGCTCAGTCTTGGCCTAACATCCTATATTCTGGCGCTGGCGATTGTCCTGCCCGCCTCAGGCTGGATTGCGGATCGCTGGGGGGCCAGACGCGTCTTTATGTTGGCCATTCTTGGCTTCACGCTCGCCTCCATTCTGTGCAGCCTGAGCACTAGCCTGCCGCAATTTGTCTGTGCACGATCGCTGCAGGGCCTATCAGGCGCGATGATGTCGCCCGTCGGACGGCTTGTCTTTTTACGACTGACCGACAAAAAGGATCTGGTCAGGGGCATGAATTTCATCACGGCGCCGGGGCTGATCGGCACTTTGATTGGCCCGCCTATTGGCGGTTTGATTGCCACTTATGCTGATTGGCGCTGGATCTTTCTGCTCAATCTTCCCATTGGTTTGATCGGCCTCATTCTGGTGCGCCGCTTCATTCCCGATCTCAAACCCGAAGCAACGCGCGCTTTTGATCTGACCGGTTTCTGCCTCAATGCGCTGGGATTGGGCTGCTTGTTATTTGGCGTGGATTTGCTTGGCCATGCCCAGGGCTTGCGTATGTATGGCGCGGGTCTTGGTCTCTTTGGTCTGGCAATGGGCTGGCTGGCGATGCGGCATTATCGGCGGGTGGAAAAACCATTGGTTGATCTTTCGGCGCTCGACATACCAACCTTTGCGGCGGCAACTTTCCAAGGCGGCTCACTGTTTCGCATGGCCATAGCCGTGCCGATCTTTGTGCTGCCGCTGTTTCTACAAGTTGGGCTGGGCCTGTCGGCCTTTGAAACCGGCATTATGATTCTGGCGCATACTTTTGGTGATGTCGGGATTAAAGTGATCACCACATGGATGATGAAGCGCTTTGGCTTTCGCACCATTCTGATCTTCAGCGGATTTGGCTTTGGCCTGTTCGTTGCGGCCTTTGTCGGTGTGGATCGGCAAACCTCCCTTGGCCTGATCCTGTTTCTGCTGCTCGCCTCTGGGGCGGCGCGTTCCTTGCAACTGACAGCGCTGGCGGCTTTGCAATTTGCCGATGTCCCGAAAGATCAGATGACAGGGGCCGTCACCTATGCCAGCGTCAATCAACATGTCAATAGAGCCGTGGGCATTGCCCTTTCGGCTCTGCTGCTCAATCTGAGCGCGGCCTGGCGCGATCTGGCACATCCAAATGTCCAATTGGAGGATTTTGCGCCAACCTTTATCGTCGGGGCGCTTTTGGCGGCAATTGCCGGTGTGCGCTATCTGGCCCTTCCCAGGACGGCGGGCCAGAATGTCAGCAAGGGGCGCTAATCAGCGGGCATTTGAGCATCAGATCCTGCCAAGGGGGCTTTGAGCACCTGTGATCCTGTTTGAGCATTTGTGATCCTCGACAAGCGGGGGCGCTCGTGGCAAAAGCCGCGCAACCCTTCAATGAGCATAGAGCATGAGCCAGATCAACGAACTCGAAACCCAGACCTTAGCCGCTATAGAGGGCGCACAGGATGAAGCCGCCCTGGAACAGGTTCGCGTCGCGAGCCTGGGCAAGAAAGGCACGATCACAGCACTGCTGGCGACTTTGGGCAAAATGTCCCCCGAGGAGCGCAAGAGCGCCGGGGCCGCCATTAATGCGCTGAAGGACAAAGTGAATGAGGCCTTGTTGGCCCGCCGCACCATCGTCAAGGGCGCAGCGCTTGAAGCCCGGCTGAAATCAGAAAGCGTCGATGTCACTTTGCCGGTGCGAGAAGCCCCCATTGAGACGGGCCGCATTCATCCCATCAGCCAGGTGATGGATGAATTGACCGCCATTTTTGCCGATATGGGATTTTCGATTGCCGAAGGGCCGGATATCGAAAGTGATGATTATAATTTCACCAAGCTGAATTTCCCGCTCGGCCATCCGGCGCGTGAAATGCACGATACATTCTTCTTCAATCCTGGCGCAGATGGTGAGCGCAAATTGCTGCGCACGCATACAAGCCCGGTGCAGGTACGCACCATGCTCAATGCCAAGCCGCCCATTCGTGTGATTTGTCCGGGGCGCACTTATCGCTGCGATTCAGATCAGACGCATACGCCCATGTTCCATCAGGTAGAAGGTCTGGTGATCGACAAAAGCGCACATATGGGTCATTTGAAATGGATATTGGAAGAATTCTGCAAAGCCTTCTTTGAAGTGCCTAGTGTCAAAATGCGTTTTCGTCCCTCCTTCTTCCCTTTCACAGAACCATCCATGGAAGTGGATATTCAATGCCGCCGCTCGGGTGGTGAGATCCGATTTGGTGAAGGGGAGGATTGGCTGGAGATTCTTGGTTGCGGCATGGTGCATCCCAATGTGCTGCGCAATTGCGGTGTGGATCCTGATGAATATCAAGGTTTCGCCTGGGGCATGGGGATAGATCGCATTGCCATGCTCAAATATGGCATGCCGGATCTACGCGCCTTCTTCGAGGCCGATATGCGCTGGTTGTCGCATTATGGATTCCGTCCCCTTGATCTGCCGACATTGGCAGGCGGATTGAGCAGCTGAGGCAAGACGATGAAATTTTCTCTCTCCTGGCTCAAGGATCACCTTGATACGCAAGCCTCGCTGGCTGAAATTGTTGAAAGCCTGACCAAGATCGGGCTTGAAGTTGAGCATGTTGATAATCCTGCCGATCGGCTGAAGGATTTTGTCATTGCTCATGTGATTGAAGCCAAGCAACATCCCAATGCGGATCGCCTGCGTGTCTGCATGGTTGATGCGGGCGATGGCCAGCCTGTGCAAGTGGTGTGCGGAGCGCCCAATGCACGCACCGGTCTCAAGAGCGTGTTCTCGCCAGTTGGAACTTACATACCTGCTAAAAATATCACTCTCACCAAGGGCGTGATCAGAGGCGTTGAATCCAATGGCATGTTGTGTTCAGCCTTTGAACTGGAACTCTCCAATGATCATGAGGGTATTATCGAAGTTGCAAGTGATGCGCCCATTGGCACACGCTTTGTCGATTATATGGGCCTGAATGATCCGGTGATTGAAATTAATCTGACACCCAATCGCCCGGATGCAACAGGCGTCTATGGCATTGCGCGCGATCTGGCGGCTGCCGGTCTTGGCACGCTCAAGGAAAAGCCAATCACCGATCATGCCGGATCTTTTGCCTGCCCGGTTTCTGTAACATTGGATCTTGCAGCAGAGGACAAACATTTAGCGCCGCTGTTTGCCCTACGCCTGGTGCGCGGGGTCAAAAACGGCCCCTCACCGGACTGGCTGCAAAAGCGCTTGAAGTCGATTGGCCTGCGCCCGATCAATGCGCTGGTGGATATAACCAATTACATCACGTTTGATCGCGGCAGGCCCTTGCATGTTTTTGATGCCGACAAGGTGAAGGGCCAGATTGTGGTGCGGCGCGGACGTGCAGGCGAATCTATTGTTGCTTTAGATGGTAAGACTTACAAAATAGAGCCGGCGCAAATCGTCATTTGCGATGACAATGGCATTGAATCCATCGCCGGCATTATGGGTGGCGAGCATTCGGGCTGTGATGAGGATACGCAGAATGTTTTGATTGAATCTGCGTTGTGGGATCCGATGAATATCGCCCGCTCGGGTCGCGCCCTCGGGATCAATAGCGATGCGCGTTATCGCTTTGAGCGCGGCATTGATCCGGCCTTTTGTTTGCCTGGCGCCCAATTAGCCACGCAAATGGTGCTGGACTTATGCGGGGGTGAGGCCTCGCATTTACATATCGCAGGCCAAGTGCCAGATACCAAACGGCTGATTGATTTTCCATTCAGCGAAGTGGCGCGCCTGACTGGCCTCAAGATTTCTTCAGGCGATATGCTCGCAACTTTGAAGACGCTTGGATTTATCATTGTCAGTGCAGATGATCGTCATGCAGAAGTCAGCGTGCCCAGCTGGCGGCCTGATGTTGAAGGCAAAGCGGATCTGGTTGAAGAAATAATGCGCATTGCTGGCGTTGACAATGTCACCAGCGTGCCCCTGCCGCGTCTGGAAGCCAGTGTACCCAAGCCCATACTCACGCTTTTACAAAAGCGCACACGTTTGGCGCGGCGCGCTTTGGCTGGCCGCGGCCTGGTGGAAGCTGTCACCTGGTCCTTTGTCTCCAAGGAAAAGGCTAGCCTGTTTGGCGGCGGGCAGGCGAGCCTCGCGCTTGCCAATCCTATTGCTGCGGATTTGTCCGATATGCGCCCCAGCCTTTTGCCGGGCTTGCTCGCCGCTGCTCAGCGCAATGCTGACCGAGCTTTAGGCAATGTCGCTGTGTTTGAAGTTGGGCAAGTGTTTCGTGGCGATGGCGAGAAAGATCAGCGCATGAATGCGGCTGGCCTGCGCCGGGCACAAGCCAAACCCAATGGTTCAGGACGCCATTGGAGTGGCGCGGCTGGTCAGGTTGATGTCTTTGATGCCAAGGCCGATGCCTTTGCTCTATTGGGATCTCTCAATGTGCCGATTGCCGGCCTGCAATTGGTCGCGGGCGGGCCTGCCTGGTTTCACCCCGGGCGCTCCGCAACATTGCAATTTGGCCCGAAAAACATCATCGGCCATTTTGGCGAGATCCATCCCGCCATTATGGAGGCGCTTGATCTGTCAGGCACAATCGTCGCCTTTGAATTGGTGCTCGATGATATTCCCCCGCCCAAGCTCAAGCCCACAAAAGTTAAATCAAAACTTGATATGCCCGAGCTTATGCCTGTGGAGCGTGATTTTGCTTTCCTTGTGGATCGCTCGGTCAAAACTGCTGATCTGATCAAGGCGGCGCTCTCTGCTGATCGCACAATGATCAGCGATGCTCTGATCTTTGATGTCTATGAAGGGACGGGCGTGCCCGAGGGTAAAACATCCATCGGGCTGGCGATTACTCTGCAGCCTCAGGAGCGCACACTCACCGATCAGGAGATTGAAGCTGTCGCAGGCAAGATTGTTGCCGAAGTTAGCCGCAAGACAGGCGCCATTCTGCGCGGTTGAGCCTGATCTATTTCTTCAAACTTGATCAAGCCGGGCCTTGCCCGGCTTTTGTTTTGCAACGCTCGCAGAGAATAGTTTTAACCTTGTAGGCAGTAGCGATATCCTCGCCCACAGATGCAACTTACAAATTGTGCGCAATATACTCGCAGTTGAATCACTTGAGATCTAGTTAAGAGCGCTTGTTATTTCGAACACACAGAGCAATTGATTAACAAACTTGCGCGATTTTCATGTCACTCAAAATTTTGAACCCAAATTTTTGATTTTTGTCTTGATAGACCCGGACTGAATCGGGACGATTACTTATGACATGATGGATGAAATCAATGTCGCACATCCTTATCGTTGATCAAATCGTACATAGGCGCAAAGTTCACCACAGACTCATCAAAATGATCGAACCTGATATCAAAGTCGAAGAGTTCGATGAACCTCATGAAGCGCTTGATTGGATTCAAACACATTCAACTGATCTGATGGTGCTGGCCATGCAAATGCGCGGCATGGATGCTTCGTATTTCATTGCTACGTTGCAAAAGTCTCATCCGAGCTTATGTCCGCCCAGCCTCGTGCTCAGTCAGGATGAAGACCGTATCATGCGCTTGCGGGCCTTTGAGACTGGCGCAGTTGATCATATGTCCATTCCGGTAGATCCAGACGAATTCATCCTGCGCACGCGCAGGCTCTTGAGCCTGCATCACCATCTAAAAAGACTGACAATCCGTGTTCAAGAGCTTGGAAAAGAGCTAGAATTATCGAACCAAACCCGCGGCAAACTCATTCGCGAATCAACTCAGCGTCTTGCGCAGGTGATCGACTCCCTCCCTGTTCTCATCAGCGCGACTGATCACGAACGTCGCATATTATTTGTCAATGCTGTTCATATGCAATTTGCCAGAGTCGATCCTGCCCAAGTGGTGGGGCAACCGGCCTATCATTTGTTTGGCGATGAACATGCCAGGCGCAGCGAAGCTCTCGATCACATGGTGCTCGCCAGTGGCCGAAGTTTGACCAGCTATGAAGAAGTACTGATGGACGGCTATGGCAAAGATCATGTCTTTCTGACCACAAAATCCCCTCTTCATGATCATGCCGACAAAGTGACGGGAGTGCTCACAAGCTCGATCGAAATAAGTGATCGCAAGAAAGTCGAACTGCATTTACATCAGATTGCCCATTTTGATGCGCTGACGGGTCTACCCAATCGTTTACAATTATTTGCCGAAATGCGACCCCTGATTGTGCGGGCGCGTCGCGGCGATCAATTATTTGCTCTTCATGTCATTGACATAGATGATTTCAAAAGTGTGAAGGACCGCCTGGGTCATGCAGGTGCAGATCGCTTCATCATAGAAATTGCAAGGCGACTTCAAACAGCCATGCGCGAGAATGATGTCGTCACCCGTTTAGGGACCGATACATTTGGAATCCTTCAATCGCATGTGCTGAATGCGCAAGATGCCTCGGATTTTGCAGAGCACATGATCCGGCAGATTACTTCTATCATCCAGTTTGAAGGCCAGCCGATCGAGGCAAGCGCAAGTGTTGGAATCGTCATTCACCCCAATGACGGGAATGATGCCGAAGATCTGCTTAACAAAGCCGAATTGGCCATGAATTGCGCCAAGATGGAGGAAGGCAATTATT
>OMIJ01000173.1 GCA_900299065.1 Hyphomicrobiales bacterium | reverse complement strand
TGCTGGCTAGCAATACGTCTTCTATTTCGATTACCAGACTTGCGTCTGTGACGGATCGGCCGGAGCGTTTTATCGGCATTCATTTCATGAATCCCGTTCCGCGCATGCAATTGGTTGAGCTGATTCGTGGCATTGCCACAGAGGATATGACCTTTGAGGCTGCCAAAGGCCTAATCGCCAAACTTGGCAAAACCTCCACTGTGTCGGAGGATTTTCCCGCCTTTATCGTCAATCGTATCTTGCTGCCGATGATCAATGAAGCCATTTACACCCTTTACGAGGGCGTGGGCTCGGTGGAAGCGATTGATACGGCCATGCGTCTGGGTGCAAATCATCCTATGGGCCCATTGCAATTAGCTGATTTTATTGGACTTGATACGTGTTTGTCGGTCATGCAGGTGCTGCATGAGGGTTTGGCCGATTCAAAATATCGCCCCTGTCCGCTTCTTGTGAAATATGTTGAGGCTGGCTGGCTCGGCCGTAAAACCCAGCGGGGCTTTTATGATTATCGCAGTGGCTCACCTATTCCCACGCGATAGATCGGTCTGATCGCTCAAGGCCGCTGATTAAGGCCTTCACAAGACCGTCAAGATTTATGTAGATTATGATTCAAAAGGATTCGGGGCCAATAGACCTCTAACCAGATTGAGGGGTGTCCGGAGTTGACGGTACACGTTCAACCGAGTGTCGTTCCAGAGGCCTGCCCGGCATTGGTTCTAAATGCCGATTACAGGCCGTTGAGTTATTATCCACTATCACTCTGGTCCTGGCAGGATGCGATCAAGGCTGTAGTGCAGGATCGTGTGAATATTGTCTCTGAATATGATCGGATTGTGCGCAGCCCGACTTTTGAAATGCGGCTGCCTTCGGTTGTCTCTCTCAAATCCTATATCAAGCCCTCGCGCCATCCAGCCTTCACACGCTTTAATGTCTTCTTGCGTGATAAGTTTGTCTGCCAATATTGCGGCTCGCGTGATGAGCTTACATTTGATCATGTCATTCCCCGCTCAAAAGGGGGAACAACCACCTGGCAGAATGTCGTTGCGGCCTGCTCCCCTTGCAATTTGAAGAAAGCGGATCGCCTGCCCAAAGAAGTGCAAATGTGGCCCGCCATTGCACCTTATCAGCCCAGCGTTTCGGATTTGCATCAGAATGGCCGATTGTTCCCGCCTAATTTTCTCCATGAGAGCTGGATGGATTATCTTTATTGGGATTCTGTGTTGGAGCCCTGAGAATTTAGGCTAAACTCTGAGCATTCTTTCACGCGTTGCGCTTCAACAGGTTTCTTCATGATCGAGCCGATATCTTTTGATCATCGATCGTGTTTGGAATGGTTTCATCACAATATAGAGGGCTTTCAAGGCCCGATTACTATCAAGCAATTTCAGGGCGGGCGCAGCAATCCGACCTTTTTGATTTCTGCGCGAAGTGGCGATTATGTCTTGCGTAGTAAGCCAGGGCCTAAAAGCCAGCTCTTGCCCAGTGCACATGCAATCGAGCGTGAGTTTAGATTATTATCTGCTTTGTCCAAGAGCGATATTCCTGTTCCTAAACCACTTGCGCTTTGTGAGGATGAGTCCATCCTTGGTCGGGCCTTTTATGTCATGGCCTTTGTTCAGGGCCAGGTATTTTTTGAGCAATCTTTGCCGCAAATGAAGGCGCAAGACAGGCAGACGATTTATGCGCAAATGAACAACATGATCAGTCTCATTCATAGGCAAGATTGGCAAGCATTGGGGCTTTCTGATTTTGGTAGGCCGGGACATTATTTTCAGCGCCAGATTGCGCGATGGAGCGGGCAATATCAATCCAGCACTAAAGTTCCCATTGCAGATATGGATTATCTGATCGAATGGTTGCCGGATCATATTGCGCAAGATGAGGATCCCACCACTTTGGTGCATGGCGATTTCAGAATGGATAATCTGATTTTTGATCCGGCGAGTTTCAATATCAAAACTGTTCTTGATTGGGAATTATCAACGTTAGGTCATCCGCTGGCAGATTTTTCCTATCATTGTCTATCTTGGTATTTATCTCCCGATTTATTTCGCGGTATTGCAGGACTGAATTTGATCGAGCTGGGCATACCAAGTGAAGCTGATTATATAAAAAGCTATTGTGATCGCACTGGGCTAGTATTTGCATCAATTAAGAAAGATTGGCCCTTCTTTATTGCGTTTAATATTTTTCGATTAGCTGCAATTTTGCAAGGCGTCTCTCATAGAGCTGGGGCAGGGTTAGAGGCGAGTCACGGATCTGTCATTGAGGGTGAAAAAGTTCAACCCTTGGCAAGACTGGCGCGTCAAGTCATCAGCCGCTCTTCTTAAATATGATTGAGATATTTAATTTTTAATCGTCGCCAACATTTCTTTCACTTTTGGTAGAATAGCCTGGACGAATAGTGCCACGCCTTGCGTCGTAGGGTGCATGCCATCCTGCTGCAAAAGATCAGTGCGACCCATAAGGCTTTCCATGAAAAAGGGATAAAAAAAGACATCATGCTTTTTAGCTAGGTCGGGATAGATGGGATTAAATGCCGCTGCATAATCTTTACCAAGATCGGGTGCAGCCAGCATACCAGCAAGCAGAATCGTGATCTTGCGGGCTTTCAGCCGCGTGATCATCTCATCAAGATTTTTAAGAGTGATCTGAGGTGACAGACCACGCAGCATGTCATTGGCGCCCAATTCGAGGATTACGGCATTCGCGCTATCGGGGATGGACCAATCGAGACGTTGAAGTCCTCCCGATGTTGTATCACCAGAAACACCGGCATTGATCACCTCAACATCTAGGCCAGATTCAACCAGTGCTTTCTCCAATTGATTGGGAAAGGCGCTGCTGGCCGGCAAATTATAACCGGCGGTCAAGCTGTCACCAAAGGCGATAATCTGGATTTTGGCATCGGCAGGCACGCTGACAAACAAGGCAAAAGCCATCAATAAGAGCCCTATCATCACAGGGAGAGACGCTTTTTTGAGCTTTAACCCATAGACTGGCTGCATTTTAATCCCATATGGAGAGGGGCGAAACGCCCGATTTGGAGTCAAAGCATATAATGGTGCATCCAATAATTGAAATGAAGAATGTGGATCTGAGCCTTGGCGCGGGCGCAGCGCGGGTTCATATTCTTAAAAAGCTCAGCCTCCAGATTTTTCCCGGCGAAGCCGTGGGGCTGGTTGGTCCGTCAGGATCGGGCAAATCAACTCTGCTGATGACCATGGCCGGACTGGAGCGCCCTGATAGCGGCTCGATTATCATCGAAAATACTTTGTTGGATGGTTTGAATGAAGATCAATTGGCGCGCTTCAGAGGATCGCGCATCGGAATTGTCTTTCAGTCCTTTCACCTGATTGCAACCATGACGGCCCTGGAGAATGTTGCCATTCCCCTAGAATTGGCAGGTCACAAGGATGCTTTTGAGCGCGCGGCCGTTGAATTAAAGGCGGTTGGTCTTGAGCACAGAATTCATCATTATCCTTCGCAAATGTCAGGTGGCGAGCAGCAACGCGTTGCGATTGCGCGCGCGCTGGCAACGAGCCCGGCGATTTTGATTGCTGATGAACCTACGGGCAATCTTGATTCTCAAACGGGCCTGGAGATTGTGTCATTGATCTTTCGGTTGCGCGAAGAGCGCGGAACAACGCTTGTTCTTGTTACACATGATGCTGGTTTGGCAGCACGTTGTGACAGAAGAATACATTTGCGCTCAGGCGAGATTGAAAAAGATGAACGCCATGTTTCGTCTCAGGTCCAGGCATGAGCGGATTTCATTCCATGAAACAGGGGTCTTTTGAAACATCGCTGCCGCTCTCGCTGCGCCTAGTCTTGCGCGATCTCAATGGAGGTGTTCAAGGATTTCGTATCTTTATCGCCTGCATTGTTCTGGGTGTCATGGCTATTGTTGGCGTGGGGTCTATTGCCCGCTCACTCTCGGATGGTGTGGGGAGGGAGAGTCGCCGCATTCTGGGCGGCGATCTTTCTGTCGCGCTCATGCATCGTGAATTGAGTTCGCAGGAAAAAGATTGGCTGCAATCGCAAGCTCAAATCACAAAAATTGCGACCTTGAGAGCCATGTCGCGCACGGAAGATGGCGGCGCCTCTGCCCTGGTTGAAATCAAGGCCGTTGATCAGGCCTATCCTAATCTTGGTCAGGTGGATCTGGAACCCGCCATGCCCATTCAAGAAGCTTTGTCTTTCAAAAATGGCCGGTTTGGATTGGTTGCAGATGCAGCTCTACCCGTCAGATTAGGTCTCAAGATTGGTGATCTGGTAAGGATTGGCGATGTGAGCTTTGAGTTTCGCGCCATATTGCAATCTGAACCTGACAAGCTCAGCACAGGTATTGGCTTTGGTGCCAGGGCGCTCATGTTGCAAACGGCATTGGCGGAAACAAATTTGTTGCAGCCCGGCTCGCTTGTGCGATGGGTTTATCGCTTGGATCTTTCAGCTGGCTTGGCGACACCCATAGAAGATCAAGAGCTGAAAACTTTTGAAAGTAAATTGCGCCAAACATTTCCAGATGCAGGTTGGGAGATCCGCACGCGGTCTAATGTCTCGCCACAATTTTCAAGAACGCTGGATCAATTATCACAATTTCTCACACTTGTTGGTTTGACGGCGCTGGTGGTTGGCGGCGTAGGTGTGGCCAATTCCGTGCGCTCTTTCATCAATCGCAAGAAAGCTGATTTTGGTACACTTAAAGCTTTGGGTGCGACGGGAAGCTATGTGTTCTATACGGCCTTGTTACAAGTTCTTCTTGTCGCAGCTTTGGGCATTCTCATTGGCGTTGTTCTGGGCGCGGCGCTTCCCTTTTTGGCAAATGCGCTGCTGGGCCATTTGCTGCCTGTGCCGATTGAGCCGCGCCTTTATCCGGGTCAGATCATTTCAGGCCTTGTTTACGGTCTTCTCACAGCACTCAGCTTTGCGCTGCCACCTTTGGGTCGGGCGCATGATATTTCAGTCTCTGCTTTGTTTCGGGATGCCGTAGATCCCAGCCGTGCCTATCCGCGCTGGCGCTATATTATCCTGACGGCATTGACCAGCTTGACACTCGTTGGCCTGATTGTGACGCTCGCCACTGAAAAAAGACTGGTCTTTTATTATGTGATGGGCGTTGCGATTGGCTTTGTTGTGTTGCGCTTTGTTGCTTACTTGGTGATTGGTCTTGCGCGACGATTGCCACATCCTAAAGGCGCAGAATTACGATTGGCGTTGAGCAATATTCATCGACCCGGTTCTTTGACGCCTTCAGTCATTATGTCCCTAGGGCTGGGCCTTGCCTTGCTCGTTACTCTTTCGATGATTGATGGCAATTTGCAAATACAGATTAGCAAGACTGTGCCTGAGCACGCGCCGAGCTTTTTCTTTATCGATATTCCCAATACGCAATCCAAGCAGTTTGATGAATTTATCAAAACAAAGGCTCCTGAGGCGCAATTGGATCGCGTGCCGATGATGCGTGGACGCATGGTGCGTTTGAATGATGTTCCAGCTGAACAGATTCGTGCCTCCTCTGAAGCGGCCTGGGTGCTGGAAGGGGACCGCGGGATTACTTTTTCGGAAAGCTTGCCAAATGGTTCAAGCCTTGTTGCGGGTGAATGGTGGGCCAGTGATTATTCAGGCCCTCCTTTGGTATCGATTGAGAATGCTTCTGCGACAGGTCTTGGTCTCAAGCTCGGTGATATGATCACGGTCAATGTTTTGGGGCGTAATATTACCGCCAAGATCGCCAATTTCAGGCGCGTGAATTGGCGGGGTCTGGGCATAAATTTTGTGTTTGTGTTTTCGCCCAATACTTTTGCCGGGGCCCCTTACATGAATCTGGCAACAGCGACATTTCCCAAGGGGAGCGGTTCAGATGAGGAACTGGCTTTGCTCAAGGCCGTGGCCAGTGAGTTCCCCTCCATCACCAGTGTGAGGGTCAAGGATGCGCTGGATGCGGTTAATGATGTGATGGGTCAATTGGCCTATGCCATTCGCGCCGCCTCGAGCATTGCATTGATCGCCTCCATTCTGGTTCTGGCGGGAGCTTTGGCGGCTGGGCGTGAAGCGCGTACCTATGATCTTGTCGTTCTTAAGACTTTGGGCGCTACCCGGTTACGCCTTATTTATGCCCTCGTGGCTGAATATGCTCTTCTTGGTCTGGTGACTTCGGTCTTGGGAGTGCTGGCGGGAGGCTTCGCGGCCAAGCTTGTTCTCACTCAGCTCATGAAGCTGGAAGGTTTCGACCGGCTTTGGGGCTCTGCTGTGGGCGCAACGCTCTTTGCTCTGATGATTACCATCGGGTTGGGTCTGGCTGCGACATGGAAGATTTTAGGTCAAAAGCCGGCGCGCTATCTGCGCTCACTCTGACAGCAGATGGTGGCTTTAACCTAAAATGTAATTCCTCCCCCCTTACCCCCCTTGTTGGAAGTTCAAACAGGCTACATATTATAGGTAGCCATACATATTCCATGTTGGGATAGGCTTTTGGGGTTCGCTCCAAAATTTGAAGAGAGGGAAAAATGTCCGACTTCGACCGCAACGCAGCTGCCCCCTGGGGCACTAGTGCAGCCAGGGCCGGTACGCTTGATATCGATCAGGGTCTGCGCGCCTATATGCTAGGCGTTTATAATCACATGACCCTGGGCCTTGCTATTACAGGTTTGGTGGCCTTGGGTGTGAATATGCTCGCAGTGTCAACCGATCCAGCTACGACAGCTGCACAAATGGGCAGCATTGGCCTGACCAGTTTTGGCGTTGCCATTTATGGTAGCCCGCTGCGCTGGCTGATCATGCTCGCGCCTCTGGCCTTTGTATTTTTCTTCTCCTTCCGAATTGATCGTATGTCGGCATCTTCGGCGAGAACCATGTTCCTTGCCTTTGCTGCCACTATGGGCCTTTCGCTTTCATCGATCTTGCTGGTCTATACCGGCACGTCGGTTGCGCGCGCCTTCTTCATTACCGCCGCTTCATTCGGTGCTTTGAGCCTTTATGGTTACACCACGAAGCGTGATCTGTCGGCCTTTGGCGCTTTCCTTGTCATGGGTCTGATTGGTCTGGTGATTGCGAGCTTGGTAAATCTGTTTGTGCAGAGCTCGGCCATGCAGTTTGGGCTTTCCATTTTGTCAGTGCTGATTTTTGCCGGCCTGACAGCCTGGGATACACAGTCCATCAAGGAAATGTATTATGCGAATGATGATTATGAGGTCGCAACAAAGAAGTCCGTTAACGGCGCTTTGATGCTCTATCTCGACTTCATCAACATCTTCACCTCGCTCGTGCAGCTGACTGGTCAGCGCAATGATTAAGCGGTGATCGCTCAAGATCGCAAAGGCCCCGTCAGTTCACACTGGCGGGGCCTTTTTCTTGGAACCATTCTTTGCTTTGAAATTTGACTCTTTTGTTTATTTGACGAGCTTCAAAGGTTTTTCGAGCACTTTGATTACACGCAAAAGCTCATCGCCT
>OMIJ01000172.1 GCA_900299065.1 Hyphomicrobiales bacterium | reverse complement strand
GGCATGAAGAATGTTGTTGTGACGCAGATGGAAGATGGCCCTGGCGCTTTGCTGGGTGGTGGTGCTGTTTTGACGATTGCAAAAAAAGCGCCGCATCCAAATGCAGCCATTGTGTTTTTGAACTGGTATGCGAGCAAGCCCGGACAGGAGGCGTTCTCAACAACCTGGCGCACACCCAGCACTCGCACTGATGTCGAAATTGCGACTGTGCCAGATTATGTAAAGCCCAAGCCCGGTGTTAAATATCTTGAGCAATATCGTGAAGATTGGTGGATGCAGCGGCGCACTGTGATTGAAAAGCAGCTTGAAGATCTGCTCGGCAAATAAGAGGGAACTAAGTGCATGTTTAAAGGCAAACAGGTGATCTGTACGCATGGTCACATTTCGACACCGATTCATTTTCGCGGTTATGCAGCAAATCTGATTGCCTTGCGCAATCCGGGTGGAGATGATCTTAAAATTCCTGAGGCCGCCATGCAGGAAGCCATGTCGCGCCATTTAAAAATGCTGGATGAGCGCAATATTGATATTCAGCTCATCTCACCGCGTCCCGTGGCTATGATGCATTGGGAGCGTCCGTTCATACAGGAGAAATGGGCGCGCACAACCAATGATACCATTGCTCTGCAATGCAGCATGGAAAAAAGATTTGTCGGCATTGCCCAATTGCCACAAACTGCCGGTCTCAATATCAAGAAATGTGTCGCTGAGCTTGACTATGCAGTCAAAGAACTTGGATTTGTGGGGGCAACGCTCAACCCTGATCCTGCAGGCGACAGGCAATCTCCCGGCCTTGATGATGAAGCTTGGTATGCCCTGTATGAAAAAGCCGAAGAGCTTGATGCAACCCTTGTTGTCCATCCGTCTGTCAGCAAGGATCCGCGCATTGAGCGCTTGTCCCATTCTTATCAATATAACAATCTCACCGAAGAGACTCTGGCGACTCTTTTGCTCGAGCAGGGAAGTGTGTTTGAGCGCTTTCCCAAATTGCGCATTGTGATTTGCCATTGCGGCGGTGCTCTTCGGCGCTTGCAGGCCAGTGGTGAGGCCTATGACGCATGTCTGCCGCCTGATGCGCCGGGCAATAAGATTGGGCTTAGTGGTCAGGATTCCGGTGGTCAGGTTGGCACTGGGCGTGTGAAACGCGTGAAAAAGCCAAGGCCCGATCTGCGCAACAATCTGTTCTTTGATACATGTGCCTATGACCCGTGGTTTTTAGGAGCCGCAATTCATCAACGAGGTCCGGCCCAAATGGTGTTTGGCAGTGAGGTTCCCGGTTCAGGCTCAGCTCAGCAGAATCCCTTCACAGGCAAGCCGTCAGATGATGTCGTGGCGACAATCAATCAATTCGATTTTCTGACCGATGAACAGCGGATGGATATTTATCACAATAATCCGCGCAAGGTCTTTCCATTGATGGAGAAGCTCGGTCTTTTCTAATCTCTTGGCCGGTTGTCAGTATGGTCTCGTCCTGATGGGAAGAGGCCATGCTGGTGCAGAAAATGAAAGACATGTGCATTGAAGGTTTGGGGATCTTCGATGCAGCAGGCATGGCCGCAGCCTTCAAGAATGTGGTGGGTTGACCCATTAACCAGAGTGGCGGTTTCTTTGCCTCTTGGCAGGGAATTATCAAATTCGCCATTCAGGACCAGCAAGGGTGGGCTCAGATTGGGCAGGCGAGGTCGCAAATCCCGATCATGTGCGGCTTGAACAGTTCTTGCCATGCCAGCGCCCTGCATATTGAGATGCGCAGCTCTTTCCAGCATTGTTTGAATGAAATGCTGGCCAAGCGGCGAGTTCGCATAATTGGAGCTGAGAACGCTTTTTAAATGTTGAGCATGGAAAGTTTCGCGCCCGGCCTGATAGCCCATAATATGACTTTGATAATGATCAGAAGGTCTATTGCCGCCACCAACGGCAATGACAGCTTTGCAAAAATCAGGACGATCAAGGCCAATTAAAGTCGCGACTTTTGATCCAATGCTTGTGCCAAGCACTATGGCTTGATCGATGTTCTCAGACTTGCAAATCGCCAAAACATCATCGCGCAGATCATCCAGTCCATAGGTTTCATCTGGGGAAGAGCTGCGTCCAAAGCCACGAAAGTCGATGGCTATGAGTGTGAACCATGCCGAGAAATGTTCGATTTGATAGAGATAGAGCGAATGATCGAAGGGCAGGGCATGCAAGAGGATGAGCGCCGGTCCCTGGCCAGTTTTTTCATAATAGAGATTTGTCTGATCACGTTGCAGGAAAGGCATGATGTGATGTCTCGATTAACCTGCCTGCGACAAGCTCATTTTGCGTGCCACCCACCAATAGAGCCAGACAATAGGAATCATGATGACCAGTAGGATCAAGGTCAGGGCAGCAGCCTGGCCAAATCCGCTTGCGACCCACAGGCTCCAGACAACGACCGGAAGCGTCATATTATCACGCGTTGTGAGCAGCACTGCGAGCGTGAGTTCGCGAAAGGTGATTAAGGCGATCCAGAGCCAAGCATAGATTAAAGTTGGACGCAGCAGCGGGCCTATAATGCGCGTGAGTATGGTACCAGTTGAGGCGCCGCTCATTTGGGCGGATTCTTCTAAGTCTTTGTGAATTTGCATCATCGTGCCATTGGTCATGCGCGTGGCATAGCTTAGGCGCCCTACAACAAAGATGATCAGCAAGATCCAGATCGTACCAAAGATAGGCGCTATCCCGCGCATCACATACAATGCAAAGAGTAATACGCCTATGCCAAAGACAATATTGGGTATGGCATGCGGGAGAAAGGCGACGAAATCGAAAAATCCGCGGCCTGGAATTTTGGAGCGCAGCACCAGCCATGAAAAGGCAATGGCGCAAATCAAAGTGACGCTGGGAGTCAAAAAGACGAGAATGGTCGTGTTCTTCAACCCTTCCAGCACAAGTCCCCAGGGCAGAGAATTAAAATGCTTCAGGGTCAGTAATGATAAGGCCTCGATGGAAGGTGGCTGGAAATAGGGCAGAATGGAAGCCCAGATCACAATGAGCAAAGGGATGAGTTTGCTCAAAAGAAAATAGCTGATCAGAAAAAGCCAGGCCAAAGGCGCTGCGCGACCTAATTCTATCAGGCGGGGGCGATAGCCTTTGCCTGTAACAATTTGATAGCGATGGGCTCGACTCTGCAAACGTCCATACCAAAAGCTCAAAGCGCCTGCCATGGCAATGACAAGGGTGGAGAGGGCTGTTGCAGGTCCATATTGCGGCAAGCCATCGTCCGGCGAGAGTTGCGTGACCATATAAGTGCTGAATGTGAAAATTCGATTGGACCAGCCGATAATAGCGGGCACGTCAAAGGTCGCAAAACCAATTGTGAAAATATAAATGCCCGCAGCTAAAATGCCTGGCCAGGCGAGTGGCAGTGTGATGCGGCGTGTGATGGTGCGAAAATCCGCGCCGGACATTTGCGCGGATTCTTCGAGTGACAGATCCATTGAGCGAAATACGGCCGCTGTCATGATGAAGGCAACTGGAGTCAGGCTCAAGCCTTCTACCCAGCCCATGCCTATGATGGAGGTGATGTTGAAGATTGGAAAATCAAGTCCCAAAAATGATTTGAGCATGGCATTGATAATGCCAATGCGCGGATGCATCAAAAATAGCCAGCCCATGGCTGTGGCAAATCCGGGTAATAAAAGCCCGATGGTCATCAATGTATAAAGAATAGGTTTGCCAGGCAGATTGGTGCGTTCCACAAGCCAGGCGCAGGGCAAGCCAAAGCTCAGAGATACGACAAGGGTTGTCAATGCAAAGCCTAGCGTGTTGAGCAGAACTTTATAGGCAAAGGGATCGCCAAAAACTTTTATATAATGGGCAAAGGAATAGGTCGCATTGGGATCAATCGGGCGGCCGATGCGAAAGCTCAACCAGAAAATAATGATCGGAAACGTCAGGATCAGCAGACTCAAGCTGAACACAATAACAAAGATCAATAGTGTCGAGCGATCGAATCGTTGCAGGACAGGCGTCCTGATCGGGCTCTGCGCTGTCGCGTCCATGGTCATGTGAGCTGATCTTTATTAGTGAAACAGAGATGGTCCTCGTCAGAGATTTTTATCATGACGAGGACCTGATGCGCTGAGCGGGTTGTTTTATCTCACTTGCCGCGTGTGAGAATGTCTTTGACGATACGCTGTGTTTTATTGCCAATTTCATTCTTCAATTGCCAATCAATATCGGCATTGACAAATTTCTTGCCCCATTCGGCTTCCAATTTGTGGATACGCTCACCAGTTTTGGAATTTGGCAGAAAATGCACATCCATGCCGCCGCGCATTTTGCTAATATTTCTCTGGCCTTCATCCGAGAGAAGATAGACGCTAAGCAGACGTGCCGCATTGGGATGAGCAGAGTTTTTAGGGACTGCGACATAGAAGAAGCTGACAATTGCTGTTTCGGGTGTGATGACATGGGTCATTGGATACCCATCAGCAATCGCTTGCATCGCCGATGTGCCGCCGCAATCTGTGACAAGAGCGGCAAATTCGCCGGACAATAATCTGTCCATATCGCTGCATCTCAAAAGGCCGCTGACTTGTCCTGAAAAGGCCTTGGCCCATTCCACTGTCTTATCAGGGCCCCACATATCCGTTGAAGACAGCATTTCAAAACCTGCGCCATAGGATGTGGTGGCAACTTTGCCCTTCCATTCGGGCTTCAAAAGATCTTCAAGTGATTTGGGAATATAGGGTGCATATTTATTGCTGACCGCAAAGCCCGTATAGGCTGTCTGGATTTTGACGAAAGTGTCTTTCTCGACAATTTCATTGGTCATGCGATCCGGCGAATAGTCTTTCCAAGGGGTTTTGAGGAAGAGATCATATTGAATGAGATCGGCCATATTGCGCGAGAAGCCATAATAGACATCGCTGGGAGAGGGCAGGCCATTGGTATAGCGCATGGCAATTTCATTGCCGACTTCCGGCATGGAACGCCCAGGCGACCAAGTCACTTTCACGCTCGCGCCATAAAGTTTGGCCATGCGCTCTTCAAAGAGTTTTGCGCCTTCCGCGCCGCCCAGAGTATCAGCGCTCCAAGTAACGATGATTTCACGCTCCTTATTGGCTGCGGCGACAAGCTCCTTGAGAGCAGGCGTCATCTCCTGTGCTTGGACAGAGGAACTAAAACAGGACACAGCCAGAGCAAGGCTTGTCAGAGCTGCTGCAGCTTTCAAATTCTTTTTCATACTCTCCTCCCGGATGATTTTAGTTTGTTGAGGCGAGAATCCTCTCGTTTTATTAACTCCGCGCCGAGGCGAGTTGCACTTCCCGCGAATTATGGTCAAGCAGAGAGTTTTTCGGGCGCTTCCAGGCTTTGAGAGGTCGGCCTTCGGCAATGGCTTGCAATTCTCTTGACCAGAGTTTGCGCATCAACACAATACCCCGATCTGACTGCCCGAGGCGCTCGCGATTGCGATCAACCATTGCGCCTTGTCCAGCCAGCGCCACGCCATCTTGCACCTGAAAGAGTGCAGGATATTCTGGATCTATGTCCTGCACGCGCATTTCACAATTGAGAATCTTATCAATATAGATTTGCGGATCGGGATTGGGGTGGCGATCCCGCTTTTGGAATCCCTTTCCTTCGCCCAGATGGGCGTTGACAACAAAGCTCATCATGCTTGTGTCATCAATTGGTACGCGCCAGGCCAGATGCAGATTCCAGGCCCAGCGTCCGGGTCGGCCGGGCGTGAAAACCAGCATTGTATTGGGCATGAAAATATGGCCCGTGCGATTGACGTTGTTTTCGTGATCACCGCGCTTGCCGCGGCGCAGAATGCCATAATCGCTTTCTTCAACGAGAATTTCGGGTAATTGATCAAGGCCAATGCTATCGGTGGAGACACGATGGACAAAGTGCAAATGCACTTCATCAAGATCATTCTCAATACGCTGAAAATAATTGCAGGGCACCGGATGGGAGCTGCAGAACACCGTATCCTTGGCGAGATCAACTTCAGGATAAAGCGGGAATTCGGGTGCTTCGCCTTCGCCAAAATAGACAAACACCAGGCCCAAATATTCACGGACCGGATAAGCAGCAACTTTGATTGCCTTTTTATAGGACTCAGGCTCCGCAGGCTGATGAGTGCATTGGCCATCTCCGCCGGCAAATTTCCAGCCATGGTAAAAACAGCGGATGGAATCCTCTTCTACCCAGCCCAAGGAGAGGCGTGTCAGTCTGTGCGGGCATTCGTCCTGGACGACATAGGCTTTGCCGTCTTCACCACGATAGGCAGTGAAATATTCATTGAGAATATGAACCCGTTTGGGGCGTCCCGATTCCAATTCCTCGGATCTGATGATGGGTTGCCAGAAACTGCGTAAAAATTTCCCGGCCAGGGTTTGCGGTCCTGTGTGAGCAAAGTCGCGATAATCTTCGGGCTTGTACATTTTATTCATCGAGACCTCCCAGATGGCCGCTATAAGCAGGCAAGTGCAATTTTATTCGTAGTTTACAGGTTAAATAGTGTGATGGTCTGCGTCAAATCCTGATCTTAGTCCTGCTCTGCCTTTTCTCCCCTCATGTAAGAGCTTGGACATGCGTCAATTCGTCTCAAACATAAAAGCTGATTATGTGGCCCTTGCTCACAG
>OMIJ01000171.1 GCA_900299065.1 Hyphomicrobiales bacterium | reverse complement strand
CTACAGCCGGAGATAAATTCATTAGGATCGTGCCATTAAAAGGCGAACGACCAAACACTTTAAGCGTTTCACGCGGCGGATTTTCAGGCGCGGGGACAAGCTTGATTGCCACATTCATCTTCTTGCCATTGCGCAAAATTCCAATCGACGCATTACCCCCCAAAGGTTTTGTCGCCAGGCGATAGCCAAAGGCCTCGGGATCATCGATCTTTTGGCCATCCACTTCGGTAATGATATCGCCGCGCTTCAATCCGGCCTCTTGCGCAGGGCTTTTATCGGCAAGATCTGAGACCAAAACACCCGTGGGCCGATCAAGCCCCAGAGAATCGGCAATTTCTCGCGTCACATTTTGTAAACTTGCCCCCACCCAGGGGCGTCGCACTTTCGACCCGCCAGACTTGGCGGCTTGCAAAACCACTTTGACCATATTGACCGGTATGGCAAAGCCAATGCCAATGGACCCGCCAGAACGAGAATAAATGGCAGAATTAATGCCCACCAAATGCCCAGCCAAATCCACCAATGCGCCGCCTGAATTGCCCGGATTAATTGCCGCATCGGTCTGGATGAAAAACCCGTAATCGCTGATGCCAACTTGCGTGCGCGCCAGAGCCGAGACAATGCCTTGCGTCACTGTCTGCCCCACACCAAAAGGATTACCAATCGCCAGCACAAGGTCGCCCACCTCAAGCCCGTCAGAATCTCCCAGCGGGAGAACGGGAAAAGACGAAGCGCCCTTCATTCTGAGAATAGCCAGATCGGTGCGCGGATCACGCAATACGATATCAGCATCAAACTCACGCTTGTCCGACAATGCGACTTTTACATCCGTCATGCCTTCGATGACGTGATTATTGGTAACGACAAGACCGCTGGCTTCTACAATCACACCCGAACCCAGGGATTGCGCTGTGCGTGGGCTCGGTGCCCCACCGCCACCAAAAAATTGACGAAAGATCGGATCATCGAACAAGGGATTGCGCGCCTGACGCTCCACACGCGAGGCATAAACATTGACCACAGCCGGCGTGACACTTTTGACCACCGGCGCGAAAGATAATTGCACCTGCCCACGATCATTGGGAATAGTTCGCTGTGTCTGAGCGAAAGCAGTCATCTGGGCAGAAAACAGCATAAGCCCAGCAAGGCTCACAATTCGACGAATGATCAGCATAGGCATTAGATCCCCATAGAGGTTGAAACCAATATGGGAGACCAATAGCCCTAAGCCAAGGGCCTTTGTGCCAGAGAGATTAAATCGACAAGATCCATCAGCCCTCTGGTGCAGGCATGGGCTGACGATGGATCTTCATCGCCATGGCAACGCTCGTATAATAGCCCAAAAAGGCAATCAGCTCAGCCAGACCATCGCGGCCCAATTGCTTGGTTGCGCGCTCAAACACTTCATCACTGGCAACTTGCTTGCGCTCAAAGGCCATAAACACATCATAAATCGCCTGCTCGCGGGCAGTTTCCAGCTTAGGCACCTGACGTGCTACCAATTGCTGCAAAACAGCTTCCGGAAAACCCGTGCGGCGCAAAAATCGCACGTGAGACTCAATGACAAAGGGCGATTCCCAATGTTGGGCAATCAGGACAATCGCCAATTCGAATTCGCGCTCGCTCAAGCTCGATTGGGTGTTGAGCATAGTGCCCAAATGCTCAATCGCATGAGCCAATTTTGGACTATGGAGCCAGACCTTAAAGGGTGTGGGGACACGCCCGCGGCCAGCAGCAACCTTGGCAAGCACGTCTTTCTGGGATTGCGAATAACTCTCGGGATCAATGTCAAGATAACGTGCAGGGCCTTCACTCATGCCAATCTCCCATATTGAATTTCAAAATCTGAAATGAAAAAGGCGGCCGTCGAAGCGCCGCCTCACTAATCTCAGGGCTTCACGTCCGTGACATAGTCACGTTTTACGCACTTGCCTCGGCGGATTGAACAGGACCGGAATCCTTGCCACGGGCGCTCTCATCGCGATCAACAAATTCGATCACGGCCATAGCGGCATTATCACCATAGCGGAAGCCTGCCTTCAGCACGCGGGTATAACCGCCATTGCGATCCTTGTAGCGAGGGCCAAGCACATCAAAGAGCTTGCGCACGAGTGCCACATCCTTGATCTGCGCAATCGCCTGACGGCGTGCATGCAAATCACCGCGCTTGCCAAGAGTCACGAGCTTCTCCACCACAGGACGCAAATCCTTGGCCTTGGGCAAAGTCGTGATGATTTGTTCATGCTTGATGAGCGCCTGGCTCATATTCGCAAACATCGCCTTGCGATGCTCGGCGGTACGATTGAAACGGCGCTTTTGCCGACCGTGATACATGGCCTACTCCTTGGTTTCCGGCCGCCGTGCCAAGGTACGGCCGATCTTTGGTTTCCTGATCTTCTGATCAGGGTGAGTGAGCCGGACTAAGCCCGGCTCTTTAGATCCTACGGATCAAATTCTAGTAATGCTCTTCGAAGCGCTTAGCCAGCTCTTCGATATTCTCTGGCGGCCAGCCGGTCACTTCCATGCCCAGATGCAAGCCCATTTGTGCGAGAACTTCCTTGATCTCGTTGCTGTCTCTTATACACATCTGACGCTGCCGACGATACTCCTTGTGTAGATCT
>OMIJ01000170.1 GCA_900299065.1 Hyphomicrobiales bacterium | reverse complement strand
TTTTTTCAAGCAGAAGACGGCATACGAGATAGCGTAGCGTCTCGTGGGCTCGGAGATGTGTATAAGAGACAGCTTCATTGGTGCTTCTGGTCAAATAGCGCGCATGATCATCATTGCCATGGTGCACGCCTGCCACAGAAAGCGGATTGAAGATGGCCGCATCAATCCCGAAAGTCTGCATGGACTCGAGGGCTTGCTGGGGATTGCTATTTTTGCGCAGTGGGCGCGAGGGATCTGCGGCGCCCGAGCGGATCAGGGCCTGCTGATATTCAGGCAGCACAGTGTGATGATGCACATCGATGAAGCGCGGGCTTTTATGTGCATGCGTCATAATTTCACCTTACCTGTGCCTTTGTTCAGGCTGGTTGGCTTTGGCTCTTTGTGTCCGCTGGGGTCAGGAACACAAACAGATTGGCGATCACAATGGTGAAGGCGAGGAAATAAAACACCGAGCCGAGCCCATATTCATCGGCCAGAATGCCGCTAATGGCTGGGCCAATCGCCCCGCCAATGGCCTGGGTGGCGAAGAGAAAGCCAATGGCACTGCCCGCCATGGATTTGGGCGCGGCATCAAGCACCCAGGCTTGCAGAACGGCGCGAATGGCAAACAGGAAGAAGCCCAGAAAGGCGATTAAAAGCACAAAGATTGGTGATTGTCCGGCAAAGGCCATACCCAAAAGCACAATGGCGGAGACGAGCAGCGTTGACATCATAATGCTGCGACGGCCCATTTTATCTGACAAGGCACCGCTGATGGGCGAAGCGATAAAGCCGGCTGCTTGCAGGCCAAACAGACAACCGCCGACCCATTGGGGTGAATAGCCCATTTGTTGAGCTAGAAAAATTGGCAGAAAGGCCAGCAGCGAGCCTTGCGTCATCGAGCGAAAGGCCGAGCCGATGGAGAGTAAAAGCAGGGTCTTGTTTTGCATCAAAGTGGCAAAGCTCTTGAGCGTCTTGAGCAAGGCTTCATTGATGGAGGCGCTCTTTTTTGCGTCATCCTGTGCAATGTTCAGGCGGCCCATATAGAGCAGGATGAGCGCGGACATGATAATGCCCGGGATCACATTCATGATCACCACTTCGCGCCAGGTGAACAGGGTGAGTAAAGCGCCAGCGGCTAATGGGGCGAGCGCATCACCCACATTGCCCCCCATGCCATGCAGAGCCACCACAAAGCCTTTGCGATCAGGAAAGCGGCGCGCAATGAGGGGAATGGCCGTGGGGTGCCAGAGATTATTGCCAATGCCAATTAATGTCGTGCATGCAACCATCATCCAATAAGCATTGGCATAGCCCATAAGCAGATAAGGAAAGCCAATCCAAAAGAGCGAAAGCGCCATTAAAAGGCCCTTGCGGCCGATGGCATCCACAATCAGGCCGCCGGGAATGTTCGACAGAGCGCCCGCGACATATTGAAATGTCAGGATCGTACCGATCTGGCTATAGCTGAAGCCAAGTTCATTGCCGATCAGCGGCAGGAGGAGATAGAAGGTTGCCGGATACCAATGAGTGAGAGCATGGCCAATGGTAATCACCCAGACTTCTAGGAACGAACGTTGTTCGCTTTGGTCATTGGCGGTGATAGCGGTCATCGGCACCCTCTCCTCTGGGTCTGAATGAATTGCCCTTGATCATTATTGTTGAGGCTGTCTTTCTGACTACGCGGGCTCTGGCGGGTTGGCAAGCCTTCAGCTGCTTGGCAAGCTTCCCCTTACTTGTCGGGACGGGACTATCAGAGTAGGAGAGGCCCAATAGAGGAGACGAGATCCATGCAGGCACGTCGGCCGGTGATGTTGGTGGTTCTGGATGGTTGGGGCTGGCGCGAAGAGGCGGCAGACAATGCTGTCTTGCAGGCTAAGACACCGAATTTCGACCGCCTCTGGGACAGCCGCCCGCATGCTTTTCTCAATACATCCGGCCTTGATGTCGGCCTGCCCGAGGGGCAGATGGGTAATTCGGAAGTGGGCCATCTCAATATTGGCGCCGGGCGTGTCGTTATGCAGGATTTGCCCCGCATTACAGCTGCGGCCAGGGATGGGTCGCTGGCACGCATGCCCGCTATTACCAAGCTCATCGCCAATCTGAAGCAGTCGGGCAAGGCCTGTCATCTGATCGGGCTTGTCTCGCCTGGTGGTGTGCATTCGCATCAGGATCATGCTGTGGCTTTGGCCAATCTTCTGGCCGGGCAGGGGATCAAGACTTTTGTTCATTGCCTGACGGATGGGCGTGATACACCGCCGCGCTCAGGCGCGGAGGATTTGCAACGCTTTGCGCAAGCGCTGAATCCTGAGGTCAAGATTGCGACTGTCATTGGCCGTTATTGGGCAATGGATCGCGACAAGCGTTGGGATCGTGTTGAGCGCGCTTATCAGGCTATCATCAGTGCCGATGCGCCGCGCTTTGATCATGCGCAAGAGGTGATGCAGCAGGCCTATGCAAAAGACATTACCGATGAATTTATCGATCCTGCTGTGCTTGGTGATTATACGGGCGTGCAGGAAGGCGATGGCCTGCTGTGCTTTAATTTCCGTGCTGATCGTGTGCGTGAAATTCTGGCGGCCTTTCTCGATCCGCAATTTTCAGGCTTTGAGCGCGAGAGGATTGTGCATTTTGGTCCCGCAATTGGTCTGACGACCTATAGCGATGAGTTAACGCCCTTTCTCGATACGGTCTTTGCGCCGCAAAATCTTGATAATGTGTTGGGCAAGGTTGTTGCGGATGCCGGGCGCAAGCAATTGCGTATGGCCGAGACGGAAAAATATCCCCATGTCACTTATTTTCTCAATGGTGGCGAGGAGACGCCCTATCAGGGCGAAGATCGCATTATGGTTCCTTCCCCTAAGGTTGCGACTTATGATTTGCAGCCTGAAATGTCAGCGCCGGAACTCACCGATAAAGCGGTGGAGGCGATTGCGTCAGGCAAATATGATCTAATCGTGCTCAACTTTGCCAATCCTGATATGGTGGGTCATACAGGTGTTCTGGCGGCAGCTGTCAAAGCGGTTGAGACGGTTGATCATTGTCTGGGTCGTATCGCTGAGGCCATTGAAACTGCGGGTGGCGCGCTTTTGGTGACGGCGGATCATGGCAATTGCGAAACCATGATGGATCCAGCCACAGGCGGGCCGCACACAGCTCACACAACCAATCCTGTGCCTTTGATCCTTATGGGCGGCGGCAATAAAGGTGTGCGCGAAGGACGTTTAGCAGATCTGGCGCCAACTTTGCTGCAATTAATGGGTCTGGAGCCACCGCCGGAGATGAATGGTCAATCCTTGCTCAATTGAGCAGGGCGCGCTTATTCCATATCGAGAGGCTCGCTGCCTTTGGGCGCGCCATCCTTGCCTAGGGTGATTTTTTCAATGCGCATTTCAGCGCTGCGCAGCAGCCTTTCGCAATGGCTCTTGAGTTGTTCGCCGCGCTCATAGAATTTGATGGAATCTTCGAGCGACACCTTGCCCAATTCGAGCTGGCTGACAATCTTTTCGAGTTCTTCCATCGCTGCTTCGAAAGGCAGTTTGGCGATTTCATCCGGCTTGTCGCTCATGATACCCTCTTTGAAGACAATATGTTTCTGGGTGTTATGTTCATTGGGCGTGATAGCATGCCCCTGAGGGCGAAGCTAATGAGGCTTAGGGTAGAATCACGGCAGAGCCAACAAAGGCTCTGGCTTCGAGATCATGATGAGCTCTGGCGACATCTTGCAGGGCATAGGTCTGGTTCACCTCGACCTTGAGCACTCCCTTGATGATGAGATCAAACAATTCAGCAAAATTCTGCCGCATCTCCTGCGGGTCAGCAATATAGGAACTGAAGGCGGGGCGCGAGACGCTGAGCGAGCCTTTCTTGGCCAGTAATAAAAGATCAAGCGGCGGCACATGACCTGAGGCATTGCCATAATTGATCAGCATGCCAAAGGGGCGCACACAATCGAGCGAGGCCATGAATGTATCTTTGCCGACACCATCAAAGACTGCAGCAACGCCTTTCGGCACAATCTTTTTGACCTCGGCGACAAAATCAGTCTGGCGGTAGAGAATGGGATGAGCGCAACCATTCTGTCTTGCAAAATCGGCCTTTTGCTGTGAGCCGACAGTGCCGAGCACTTGCGCGCCCAAATGGCTGAGCCATTGCGAGAGCAAAATACCAACGCCGCTGGCGGCAGCATGGATGAGCACGGGATCACCTGTCTTTGGCCGCCAGATGCGATTGATCATACAGGCAGCTGTGAGGCCCTTGAGCATAATTGCTGCAGCTTGTGCATCACTAATGCCGTCAGGCAAAGGCACAAGGCAAGAGGCGGGGACATTGCGCTCTTCGCAATAAGAGCCGGTGTTTTCATAAAATGGGCCTCCAACGCCGACATAGCCCATGCGTGTGCCGGGCTTGATGCCCGTGACCCCTGCGCCACATTCCACCACAATGCCTGCGGCCTCATTGCCCAGAATGACAGGAAAGACGAGTGGTTTGGCGATGTAGAACCCGCCACGACGCACATTGATATCGGAAAAATTGAGCGCGATTGCGGTATGGCGCAAACGCACTTCGCCCGGGCCAGGTGGCGGCAGTTGCACATCTTCCCATTGGAGAACTTCAGGTCCGCCATTCTGATGGATGGTCATGGCCTTCATCGCTGCATACCCCCAATTGATGTTTCCGGGCTTGATTGCTTTTATCCACTAATCTTGGAGAAATCTGCGACCCTATGCATCGCAATGCGTAATTCATTAAGCAATTGCAGGCGGTTTTTGCGCTTGGCGGGATCGGCATCATTCACGGTAACATCGGTGAAGAAATGATCGACGGGCTCACGCAGGCCTGAGAGGGCGCGCATGGCGGCTTCGAAATCTTCTTTTGCAATATGTTGCTGCGCCTCATTAGCAAGGCTCGTGATGCCGCGAGCGAGATCCTGTTCGGCTTTTTCTGTCAACAGATTTGCCAGATGGGGCGCATCAAAAGCATTGGCGCCATCCTTCTTTTCTTCGGCGCGCAAAATATTAGCGGCGCGCTTATAGCCAGCCAGCAAGGATTTGCCATTCTCGCTGTTCAGGAAAGAGCCCAGCGCAGCAACGCGTCGCACGACAGTGACCAGATCGTCTTGCGTGCCAAGAGCTAAAACAGCATCGATGAGATCATGTCTTGCGCCCTGATCCCGCAGATAGACTTTCAAGCGTTCGGCAAAGAAGCTGAACAAATCCTGCGCAATGTTCTTGGATTGCGCATCATTGGGGCGCGCCATCATGAACAGTTTGATCAGATTGAGGCGCAGATTATTTTCCAGCACAAGACGAATGACACCCAAAGCCGCACGGCGCAGCGCGAAGGGATCTTTAGAGCCTGTAGGCTTTTCTTCAATGGCCCAAAAGCCGGTGAGGGTATCGATCTTGTCGGCCAGCGCCAAAGCAATGCTGACAGGCTGACTGGGCACGCGATCGCTGGGGCCTTGCGGCTTGTAATGATCTTCGAGCGCCTCGGCGACTTCAGCGGACTCGCCTTGCAATAGCGCATAACGCTTGCCCATCAGGCCCTGTGTTTCTGGAAATTCACCGACGATTTCTGTCATCAGATCGGCTTTGCACAAGGCAGCGGCGCGTTTGGTTTTTCCAACATCAGCGCCGACGAGCGGAGCGATTTGCGCGGCAAGTGTGATGATGCGATCAACACGCGCGGCCTGTGTGCCGAGTTTTACGTGAAAGACAATATCGAGGGCCCGCAATTTGGCCATGCGCTGATCAAGTAGGCTGCCCTTGTCGGCATAATCGGGCAATGGCTTTTGATCTGTCTCCCAGAAATATAGCGCATCTGACAGGCGGGCGCGTACAACACGGCCATTGCCCGCGGCAATCGCCTGACCATTATCGCTGGCGATGATATTGGAGACCAGAATAAATTTATTGGCCAATTGACCATTGGCTTGACGCAAGACAAAGCATTTTTGATTGGCTCGGATCGTAGCGCGGATTACTTTAGCGGGAATGGCCAGAAAGGCGGGATCAAACTCTCCCATTAAAACGACAGGCCATTCCACAAGACCCGCGACTTCATGCAGCAGGCCTTCGTCTTCTACCAGTTCGAGCCCTTGCGCAAAGGCCAATTGCTTGGCCTCATGCAGGATGATGTCACGTCGACGGGCAGGATCGAGAATGACCTTGGCCTTATCGAGGGCACTCACATAATCATCGAAGCGCCGTACTTTGATCGGCTGTGGCGCCATAAATCTGTGGCCATAAGTGGTTTGGCCGGATTGAATGCCGCCAATTTCAAAGGCGACGATTTCCGGTTCCTCCGTCTCGGGTCCGAAAGTGCAGAGGATGGAATGAAGCGGGCGAATCCAGCGTAAAGCCTCAGGGCGGGCTGAGCCCTCGCCCCAGCGCATGGCTTTGGGCCATGGGAAATTGCGCAAAAGGCCGGGCAGGAGATCGGCAAGCACAGCGGATGTGTCGCGCCCTTCCCTGGCGATGATGGCGATATAGAACTGGCCTTTGCCTTTGGGGTCTTTCTCGATCTGTGCCTGATCGAGTGAGGTAAGGCCGGCGCTTTTCAAAAAGCCCTGAATGGCAGCTTCTGGAGCGCCAACGCGGGGGCCCTTTTTTTCCTCGCGCATATCAGGTTGGCGGGCGGGCAGGCCGCATAT
>OMIJ01000169.1 GCA_900299065.1 Hyphomicrobiales bacterium | reverse complement strand
TGTTGAGCTTGGCAGTTTATCCAAAGCGGCCGCAAGTCTTAATATGGCTCAGCCTGCGCTCGGCCTCCAGATCCGCAATCTCGAACATGAATACCAGAAGCAATTATTGGTGCGTCATTCACGCGGAGTCTATCCCACAGATGCAGGGAAAATACTTCTCACTCATGCCCGGACCATTTTGCAGGAAATTGAGAGATCAAGACAGAAGATTGCCGAAGTGGATGCGCATTCCGGCCATGTCCGTATCGGCATGACAACATCAGCCAATGGCCTCTTACTCACAGAGCTTTATCGCCTGTGTCAGGATAAACATCCCAATATTCGTCTCGACATTATAGAGGGCAATTCCGGGCGCCTTGCCCGCATGCTTCAAATTGGCGAAATTGAATTGGGCTGCCTGTTTAGTGATGGAGGCGTCAGCGGGCTGTCACATCAAGCGGTTTTGAATGATAATTGGGTCTTTATCAGCGCCCCTCCCAATGCCCCCATCAATAATGAAATCTCTTTTGCTGCGCTGGAGGGTGTACCCCTCATCCTACCCTCACGCTCGAGCGGCTTGCGCCTGCGCATTGAGCAAGAAGCACGAGCAAGAGGAATAGAGCTTAACATTATCCTGGAGGTCCAATCTGGCACATTAATGCAACGTCTGATCGAACAAGGCGTGGGTCACACGATTTTGCCTAGATTTGAGGCGAGAGACGCCATAGCCACTGGCCGTTTGCATGCTGCACGCATTATCGAACCGCAATTTCCTTCCGTCACACTGATCTCGCATAGGAAAGCCCCGCTCCTCAGCCCCGGGGCTTTAGCAGTCAAAGAGCTGCTAATCGAAATCGCACAAAGGATCAGTCAGGATTTGAGTTTATTGAATGAGTAAGTTTGGTGACTGGCTTTACAAGACTAGCTTTGATAGGCCAAAAGCGATATTTATACTGCGCTTTCACAGAGCCAATCGATCTGTGCGATGCGATCTGCGCAAAACAATGTCATAAATAGTGAACGTCTCAGACATATCAGCACAAGCCTCAGGAGGATTTTTTGGTCGACTCTCTTACAGCTGCGGCAGAGCGATTAAAAGCAGCCGAGATCAACAAAGATCCTTGCGCTCCCATTCGGGATTTGATTGCACTGGATGATGAAGCCTCGGCCTATGCCATCCAGAATATGGCCACCGAGCGCAAGCTGCAATCAGGTCGCCGCCTTGTAGGACGCAAGATCGGACTCACCAATCCCGCCGTGCAACAACAATTAGGCGTCAATCAACCAGACTTCGGCATGTTGTTTGATGATATGCAGCGAGAGGAATCTGACATCATTGCCTATGATGATGTGATGCAACCCAAAATCGAAGCCGAGATTGCCTTCATTCTCTCTTCGCCTTTAACTAAAGCGCATCACACAGCTGATGACATTATCAAAGCCACACGCTCGGTGGTTGCTGCGTTTGAAATCGTCGGAAGCCGTATTGCAAAATGGGATATTAAATTTGTCGACACGGTTGCCGATAATGCATCGAGTGGACTCTTTGTCCTGGGCTCTGTGCATAAGGCCATTCACGAAATTGATCTGACCCAATGCGCCATGCGCATGACACGCTCTGGCGAGGAAGTCTCAAAGGGTTCCGGCGCAGCCTGCATGGGCAATCCGATCAATGCGGCAATTTGGCTCGCCGATAAAATGGTTCAAATGGGTCGCCCCCTTGGAGCGGGTGACATCATTTTGAGCGGGGCCCTCGGGCCCATGGTTGCCGTCCAGCCCGGCGACCGTTTCGAAGCAAGTGTTGAAGGTCTGGGACAAGTCAAAGCCGCATTCGGTACCAGAGATTAATCATGACAGATCAAAAAATTCCCGTCGCTATCATTGGATCCGGCAATATCGGCACTGATCTGATGATCAAAATCATGCGCTATTCAAAAAACCTGCGCATGGGTGCCTTTGTTGGCATTGATCCGCAGTCCGACGGCTTGTTGCGCGCCCAGCGCCTCAATGTTCCCACTACGCATGAAGGCATTGATGGCCTTTTGCGCATGCCGGGCTTTTCGGATATTCGCATTGCCTTTGATGCCACATCTGCCAGCGCCCATGCCCATCACAACGAGCTGCTTGCCGCCCATGGTGTGCAGATGATTGATCTGACCCCGGCTGCAATTGGCCCCTATGTGGTCCCGACCATAAATGGACAGGAACACCTCAAAAGCCAGAACATTAATATGGTGACTTGCGGCGGTCAGGCGACCATTCCGATTGTCGCAGCGGTCTCGCAAGTGGCCAAAGTGCATTATGCGGAAATCGTCGCCTCAATTGCCTCTAAATCTGCAGGCCCCGGCACGCGTGCCAATATTGATGAATTCACTCAGACCACAGCACGGGGTCTTGAAGTCATTGGCGGAGCAGCCAAGGGCAAAGCCATTATCGTTCTCAATCCGGCCGAACCGCCTCTGATCATGCGCGATACTGTATTCACTTTGTCAGCCGAGGCAGACCAGGGCGCGATTAGAGACTCTATTCTTCAAATGGTTGAACGCGTGCAGGCCTATGTGCCGGGCTATCGACTCAAGCAGGAGATTCAATTCGAGCGCTTTGGTAGCAATAATCCGCTCACCATTCCCGGCATTGGAACTTTTCCAGGGATTAGAACGTCTGTCTTTCTCGAAGTCGAAGGCGCCGCCCATTATCTGCCCGCCTATGCCGGCAATCTCGATATTATGACATCGGCCGCGCTCGCAATTGCCGAAGAGATTGCGCAACGTCAGTTAGGATCAGCATCATGACGACACAGACCAAGGGTCCGAAAATCTATCTTCAGGATGTGACTTTGCGCGATGGTATGCATGCCATACGTCATCGCTATCAACTTGATCAGATTGCGACCATTTGCAAAGCCCTCGATGAGGCCGGCATTGATGCTATCGAAGTCTCGCATGGTGATGGCCTGTCAGGTTCAAGCTTCAATTATGGCTTTGGCGCTTTCACCGATTGGGATTGGCTGGAGATTGCCGGCAAATCAATGAAACGCGCCAAGCTGACAACTCTCTTGCTGCCTGGCATTGGCAAGATGGAGGATTTGCACCGCGCCCATGATCTGGGCGTGCAATCTGTGCGCATTGCTACACATTGCACCGAGGCCAATATTGCCAAACAACATATCGAATATGCCCGTAAACTAGGCATGGATGTCGCGGGTTTTTTGATGATGGCGCATATGAACCCGCCAGATAAATTAGCCGAACAAGCACAATTGATGGAAAGCTATGGCGCGCATTGCGTCTATGTCACAGATAGTGGCGGCGCTCTCTTGATGAATGGCGTGGCAGACCGCATGAAAGCCTTCAATGACGTGCTCAAGCCAGAAACCCAGCATGGCATTCATGCCCATCACAATCTGGGTCTAGGCGTTGCCAATTCTATTGTCGCTGTTGAGCATGGCGCTTATCGCGTCGATGCCTCGCTGGCGGGCATGGGCGCTGGCGCTGGCAATTGCCCGCTGGAAGTCTTTGTTGCGGTCGCTGATCTTATGGGTTTTCAACATGGCGCCAATCTGTTTGCCATGATGGATGCCGCCGATGATCTGGTGCGCCCCTTGCAGGATCGCCCGGTACGTGTGGATCGCGAGACATTGTCGCTTGGTTATGCGGGCGTCTATTCAAGTTTCCTGCGCCATGCAGAAACAGCCTCAAACACCTATGGCATCGACACAAGAGACATTCTGGTCGAACTCGGTCGCCGCCGCATGGTGGGCGGACAAGAGGATATGATTGTCGACGTCGCACTTGATTTGGTCAAGCAAAGCAATCAGTGACGAAGCAAGCCGAAAAGCGCCCGGAGACATATTCGGGCGCTTTTCTATCTAGAAACATCCTTAAACTGTTTCGTCAAATATTGGTCCTGAACTCTTCTGCCCGTCTTACGGATAAGCTGACTAATTTTGGTATCAAGCACAACTTGATCTATCATAAAACCATATCAATATAATCACCGCTACAAACAGCTCAAAAGACCAGCTTCGTAAACCTTCAAATTCCTGGTACATAAAAGAGGCTAGACATAGACACTGATTTTTTATCATTTAGTGTTGGCGCCAGAGCGGCATTTGGGGATTAGGTTTCAGGCTAGCATATGAT
>OMIJ01000168.1 GCA_900299065.1 Hyphomicrobiales bacterium | reverse complement strand
TCAAACCCGAGGCCAGCAGAAACAAGGTCACACCCAGCTGCAAACCATTGAGCAAGTGTTCGATCAATAAAATCATATTTATCCTGATTTGCCCCCACAAATAGCAAAGCCGGCAGACCGCCGGCTAAGCCTGTGTGAAAAATAAGCGCAATGGCAAGCGCGCTTAAAGCTTGCAATCCTTGGCGTAGAAATCCCCATGCGCGGAGAGCACTTTGCCCTTTGTCACAATAGCAAGCTGACCATCCGCGCCCTTTTCAACCTTCAGCGAATACCAATCATGCACGGGATGCTGATTGGGGCCGAATTTGAAAGCCCCGCGCACAGATTGAAAATCAGCCTTGCGCATGGCGGCACTGAAGGCATTCACATCATCTACCTTGCCGCCCGTTGCTTTGAGGGCTGCGGCAATGGCCAAAGCCGTATCATAGCCCTGGCTGGCATAATAAGAAGGAATGCGATTATATTTTTTCTGGAAAGCAGCCACAAAGGTCTTATTGGCCGGATTGTCAAAGTCGCTATTCCAATGACTCGAAATATTGACGCCCAGAGCCGCATCACCAATCGCCTTCAGGATCACACTATCAAGCGAGGGAGCTGCAACAACCATAGGCACTTCGGTCAATAGGCCAGCTTGGGCATATTGACGCGCGAAAGTAATGCCCAATCCACCGGGATGAAATTGAAACACGACATCGGGCTTGGCCGCACGGATCTGAGCCATTTCAGCGGCAAAATCTGTTTGATCAAGACGCGTATAAATCTCCTTCACCACCTCGCCTTTGAAAAAGCGCTTGAAGCCAGCAATGGCATCGGTTCCCGCCTGATAATTGGGCGCAAGAACAACTGCCTTTTTATAACCCAGATTGGTGGCATTCTGCCCGGCACTTTCATGCAGCGTATCATTCTGCCATGAAGTGACGAAATAATTCTTGTGGCATTCCTTGCCAGCGAAATTCGACGGGCCTGCATTAGGGCTGACATAAACGCCGCCATTGTCGAGAACATCGGGCACAACAGCCGCTGCAACATTGGAGAAGATGATACCGGTGAGTATCTTCATCTTTTCAGTTTTCATAAAACGCTCAACCAGCTCTTTGGCCTGGCCGGGCTTAAGCGCATCATCTTCGACAACGACCTGCACGGGCGTGCCACCCAATTTGCCGCCTTCGAGTTCGACAGCAAGATTGAACCCGTCGCGCACATCCTCACCCAAATAGCCGCCCGGACCGGACAGAGTGGTGATCATGCCAATCTTGGTTGGTTGCTGTGCCTGCACCGGACCCGCCGCGAGCAAAGCCAGAGCCAAAGCTGAAATACATGCCTTCGAAATCATCCCACCCTCCGATTATCTCCGAGCGCTCTTATCCCAGCGCCAAAGCTCAACCAAGCTTTCAGACTATTGGTAATTCAGCAAGCGGCTCCTCGCAATCACTTGCACCAAAGTGCGCCGGGCTCATAACGCGTTGTTTAATAAAAAACATTATAAATCAGATAGTTGTAATAAAAGAAGGGAAAGTGCGGCAAAATCTGCCTCAACTGACCAGAAAACCACAGCAAAAGGCCCCTCCCAAAACCCCAAAAGACTTCATTAACCATGACTTGGCACAATGAAAGAGAGAGGGTCACAGAGCGCGACCTGACAGGTGCGAGTAGCGTTGCAGGTCATGAGACAAGTATCAAGTGTAAGACATGCGCCGCTCATTCGGCGCAGCTCAATTCTGAACCTATGCGTCCTGCTGGGCTTTTCTGCCTCTTATCTTGCATTGATGGTAGCCCAGGAAACTGACAAGCCCACACCCATGCGTTTGTCATCAGCCTCGTCCATTACAATTGCTCTTCCTGTGCAAAGCAAAGTGAGCAAACGGGCAGAACTCATTCCCGCACCTGTCCAGCCACAATCTGCATCTGCGGCCGAACTTACTGAAGCAGGGCCCGTGGAGACACAAGCGCCATTGGTAATGGCGAGTAATGCAACGCCAGTTTTGAAAGAAGCCTCTCAATCCCTCGCGAGCCTGCCGCATTGGGCTTTTGATCCAAATCCTGCTTTGCCAGTTGAACCAAGTGAAAAGCTGCAAGAGAATACCCAAGCGCTCAAGCCCGAACAGGACTCTTCTGCTCCTTCAAAGGCCGCTTTGGCCAATAAGGCTCCGGCGAAAGTTAAGAGTGAAGAGTCTAAACAAACTCCCAATGTCTCTCCAAGACAAATGGCAAATGCAAGCCCCAAACCAAAGGCTGTGAGTGAGCCCAAAGAAGCAGCCTCACGGTCCATTTTTGAAAAATGGTTTAGCAGAGATCCTGAAGACAATGTGCAAGCCCTTGCCTATGCACAGCCCAATGATAGCGAAATTCTCTCCAATCCAGTTTTGCGGCGGGACAATATCTCACCCTCGCAGGATCGCTTCACTGCCATTTATGACATAGAAGCGAGAACCGTCTATCTACCCAATGGCGAGGCTCTGGAAGCACATTCAGGCCTTGGCAATCTGGTCGATGATCCGCGCTATGTGCATGTCAAAAATCGTGGGTCAACGCCGCCAAATCTTTATAGGCTCACCGAACGCGAAAGCCTGTTTCATGGCGTCAGAGCATTGCGACTGACCCCGATTGGCGGCAACAATATGTATAATCGAGATGGTATTCTCGCCCATAGTTACATGCTAGGCGGCAATGGCCAATCCAATGGCTGTGTCTCTTTCAGAGATTACAACAAATTCCTGCAAGCCTTTCTGCGCGGTGAAATCAACCAGATCAAAGTCGTCGCCCGCCGTAGCTAAGTCCAGAAACTTCTCTTAGATGAACATGACTTGAGCTGCGAACAAAAGACCAACCCGTGCAACCAGCCAACCCAAGAATGCGCCAACCAAAACATCGGATGGATAATGCAGACCCAGAACAACCCGTGAGGCTGCAATCAGGCATGTAAAGGGGACAAGTACAATCGCCAAAGATGGGCAAAAATGCACAGCTATGGTCGAGAATAAGACAGCATGCAAAGTATGACCGGATGGAAAACTATAATGATCCAGAGGCGGCATTGCGCATTCAATACCAATGAGGCCAATGAAAGGGCGTTCGCGCAACATTTTTGTCTTCAGAACTTTATAAATCACTAGCCCTAGTCCACCGGACAGCAGCATGACAATAGCTGCCTTTAATCCAACATAAGGATGCAAAGGATCAACTAGCACAGGCATGATCAACATCAAGGAATACCAGAAGACACCATCGCCCAAACGGCTTACTGCGCGAAACAGAGATCTTATGGTCTGACGATGTGAAAAACTATTGGCCAGTTTACAAGCCCGATACTCAATCTCATCTGCCCAATGAAAAAATTGCTCAATTGTCATAACGAATACTCAACAGTTAATTTTTCAGAACCCTGAACAGACAGGCCTCTATAAAGATCCACAAGTCGGGCGGCCATGCTGTCAGAGGACCAGCGCAAGGCATCGCTCTTTGCAGAAGAGGATAACTCATCTCTGTGACATTTATTTTGCAGAACACTGCCGACAGCCTGCGCAAAGTTATTCACTTCTTCGGGAACAATGATGGCGCCCTTCACACCCGCCAGCACATCCGCCGTCCCCATTACTGCGGTCGACACGACAGGCGTGCTTTGAGCCAGAGCTTCCAGAATAACCAGGCCCTGAGTTTCCGTTCGGGATGCAAAAACGAACACATCGGCTGAACGATAACAATCCAGAAGGCCATTGGCCCGATCAAGATAGCCAACAAATCTGACATGGTTCTGCAAACCAAGCCGCTGAACGAGCCGCTCGATATGGGTTTGGGCAGGTCCCTCACCTGCAATGATCAGCACTGCATTTGGGACGATTTGCTTGAGCTGAACCATCATATGAACGAGAAAATCTATGTTCTTCTCATGAGCAATACGTCCCACATAAAGTGCTACAGGACGGTTGGGCTCTATCTTCATGCGGGCACGAAACCCCAGGCCATTACCTTCGTCAAAAGCCGAGGACGGCAGGCCTGTCGGCAAAACACTGATCGGTTTAACGACTCCATACTCCCGCAATCTCTGCGCCATTTGCGGAGATGGTGAAATCACATGATCAACATCATGGCATTGTGACAGACTCAACCGCCGGGCGAATTGCTTTGTTAAAATACTTGGCAGGATAGGCACATAATGATGCAGATAATGCTCAAAATAGGTGTGATAGGTTTCAACTGTCGGAATATTCAATTCACGCCCCAAACGCACACCCATATAATGAGCCGTAAAAGGGGTTTGAATGTGAATGAGGTCAAAATCTGCAGGCTTGAGACGGCTCGCCCATGAGCGTAATTTTGACCAACGCAAAAGCCTATCTTCAGGATCAAGGGGAACCTGAATAGACTTTATCCGAACAATGTCCTCATCGTCCGGCTGCTCTGGCGCCACGAGATAATCAGGGACCACCAAAGTGCACTGATGACCCAGACGCCTTAAATCTTCGCGATAGGTTTTGATCGAGGTGGATACCCCGTTCACGCGAGGGAAATAGACGTCCGATATCATCAATATTTTCATGCGGCCTGACTTAAGCGCGCCACATGACAGTTTAATGTCAGCGCCTTTTCTGGAGGCAGAAAGAGCTCTCGCGATTGAACAAACCTAATCATTTCAGTCGTGATCACAAAAGCAATCTGTCATGCACTTGTCACCGGAAGGAGTAACGCCACCAAAATATAGAAATACGATGACTTGTGATTCGCTTGATTGGGAAACAAGCAGCCTCGATCAACAATCCTGCTGCTGGGATGCAGGGAGCCAATAAAACTTCAAGCGAAAACTCAGGGGCGGGATATTTTAATGGATCGTACAGCAGACTTTTGGCGCCCATCTCACCCTTGTCCTTGCCCCGATCCTTCACGCGCCTCAACACTTGCTGAGTTGACCCCTTAAGCTGGCGGGCTGTAAATGGACGAAATCGCTATCAACACCATCAGGGGAATGCGCCATGTCCACGCAGCTCGGCACGCTTGAAGAATTGCCGCAGGCCTATCGAGCGGCGTTGAACGAGGCCATGGTTGGCCCGCTCTGGCCGCAAATGCGCAATGCTTTGCCCCATCATGCCCCGGTTCCGGTGACCTCATCGCGCCTCTGGAGCTTTGCCAATATCCGCCCGCTTTTGCTGGAGGCCGGCAAACTCACACCTGTTGAAAAAGCCGAGCGCCGTGTTCTCTTCCTGGCCGATCCTGCGCGTGGTGGCTCTTCCATGCAGGTAACCTCAACGCTTTATCTGGGCCTGCAGCTCCTGCTCCCGGGCGAAAAGGCCCCCGCCCATAAGCACACGCCCAGCGCCGCCCGCATCATTGTGGAAGGTCGCGGTGCCTATACGATTGTGGATGGCGAGAAACTGCCTATGGCAGAAGGCGACATCATCCTCACACCCGGCGGCTGCTGGCATGACCACGGCCATGAAGGTCAGGAACCGGTGATCTGGCTGGATGCACTCGATCTGCCCCTCTTTATCACCCTTGATGGCTCTTATGCCGTGGAAGCCCCACTTCAGGC
>OMIJ01000167.1 GCA_900299065.1 Hyphomicrobiales bacterium | reverse complement strand
GGCTTAGCAGCAACACCCGTTTGCGGCCGGCTAACGGAAGTCTTGAGGCCAGCTTTTTTGGTGGGCGATTTTCTGGCCGCTGTCTTCTTAGTCTTTTTGGCGGGAGCTTTCTTCGCGCCTTGCTTCTTTGGAATGGCTTTTTTGGTGCTGGCTTTAATCTTGCCCTTTTTAGCAGAAGCAGATTTTTTTGCGGTCTTCTTTTTAGCACTCGTCTTTTTGGCAGCTTTCGAAACCTGCTGGCGCGGCTTACGTTTGGCGGCAGGTGATGTGCGAGCGCCTTTTTTCCTGATCGTCTTGCCTGCCGATTTTGCCATGAATGTCTCGAAAGCCTGAATTGCTGATGACTAAAGTTGATACAACATTATACCAAATTTATCGCAAATCTGAATCTGAAAATCCGCGATCCGTTAAATCTTGTGGCAGAGGTCCACCATCGGCCCAATCGAGCAATTCAATGGTATGAATGAGCGGGAGAGGTGTGGCAGAGCCAATTTGAGTCATACAGCCAATATTGCCAGCGGCGATCAAACGCGGCTTCATGCGCTCGATATTGGCGACTTTGCGGGCGCGCAGACGCCCGGCAATTTCGGGCTGCATGATATTATAGACACCGGCTGAGCCGCAGCAGATATGCGCCTCGGGCACATCCATGACTCGAAAGCCAGCTGACGCCAGAAGACGCTTGGGTTCATCGCGCACTTGCTGGCCATGCTGCAAGGAACAGGCTGAATGATAGGCAATCGGTAGATCGGCAATTGTGCGGGACGGACGCCAATCCAGACGCGCCAAAAACTGGCTGATATCGAGCGTGATCGCACTCACTCTGCGCGCCTTATCGGCATAGAGCGGATCATCACGCAGCATGTGGCCATAATCTTTGATATTTGTGCCGCAGCCTGAGGTCGTGACCAGAATAGCATCGAGTCCCTGGCCCTCCATCTGCGCGATCCAGGCATCAATATTGGCTTTGGCAAAGGCAAGAGATTGCGCCTCTTTGCCCATGTGATGAACGAGCGCGCCGCAACACCCCTCCCCTTTCGCCTCCACACATTCAACCCCCGCCCGCGCCAAGAGACGGCGCGCGGCCTGATTGATAGAGGGTTTGAGAACGGGCTGGGCACAGCCATCGAGAATCACGACGCGCGCGCGTTGGTTTTGCTTTGGGTTTGGCTGATCGAGAAGAGAGCGGGCGATCTGGACTTCACGCGCAGGAAAACGCGCTGGCGCCAACGCCAACATAGCCGACAGGCGCGGCCCCATTGACGGGATGAGGCCCAGCATATGACGCAAAGGCCGGGCTAAAAAGGCAGCCGCAAGAGCCAAGCGAAAGCGCTCGGGATAAGGCAGAACGGCAGCTAGAAGCTGGCGCATCAGGCGATCAGCAAGCGAGCGGCGATGCGTCTTCTCTATATGCGCACGCGCATGATCGACCAGATGCATGTAATGCACACCCGAAGGACAGGTTGTCATGCAAGACAGGCATGAGAGGCAGCGGTCAACATGCTTGACCACTTCAGGACTTGCCGGGCGATCATTCTCCAGCATGTCCTTGATGAGATAAATGCGTCCGCGCGGACTATCCAATTCATCCCCCAGCAAGAGATAAGTCGGGCATGTCGCCGTGCAAAAGCCGCAATGCACGCAGCTGCGCAGAATTTTCTCCGAAGCGGCAATGTGCCTATCGTTCAATTGTGCGGGTGAGAAATCGGTCCGCATTCAGGCAGACTCCCAGATGCTGGTCAATGAGTAAGAGCGCTCAAATTTCGGCATACATGCGCCCCGGATTGAACAGGCCTCTTGGATCAAGGCTGGCCTTGATGCTGGCAGTCAGCTTCATCATGGCCTCAGATTGCGGCTCGAAGACATCAATGGTTTTACGAAAGCCCTCGGGCGCTCGCATCAAAGTCGCATGGCCTTGCGCCGCCTTGACAGCGGGGCGAATAAGATGGCTTGCGGCATCATGCACCAATGGGACTAGCAACCAGATCAGGCCGCCGCTCCAATCATAATAATAGCTGATGGGCAGATGATTGCTGATCTGCGCCATACAATGAGAGGCTTGCGTGGGCGGTACGCTCATGCGCCAGAGAGCCAAAGAGGAGGCATTGGCATCCCCTGCCCCCGACAGGAATTTCACATTTGAAATATCCCGCCAGAGCTGCGCCGAAACATCTGCATCGAGAATTTCACAGCTGCCAAAATCTTTGAGCAAAAGCGTCAATTGCTGCAAACGATAGGTCACGGAAGAGGCAAAATTCTCGATCCGGATCAAGGTTCTTGAAAAAGCCTCACCTATGCCTGCGGGCAAATGCGCGCTGGCGCTGACCTCATAGGGCGTGCCCATGGCAAGGCAAAGCGCCTCTATACCTCTGGCATCGGACAGCCCTTTGATGAGTAATGTGCCTTGCGTCTCAGGTCTGGGGCGCAATTTGAAAGTCAATTCTGTCAAAAGGCCTAAAGTGCCGTGTGCTGCACAGGATAATTTGACCAGATCAAGACCTGTGACATTTTTCATCACACGGCCACCTGATTTGATCAGCTCGCCGCGGCCATTAATGAAATTGACGCCAATGAGATGATCGCGCACGCCCCCTTGCTGAATGCGTCGCGGACCCGACAGGCCCGTCGCCGTCAATCCGCCCAGGGTCGGCTCGCCCTGCGTGCCATAGATAAGACGCAGATCCATAGCCTCAAAGGGCAGCATTTGACCTTGCGCTGCAATAATTTTTTCAATTTCAGCAACAGGCGTTCCAGCCTTTGCACGAATGACCAGCTCGCTGGGCTCGTAAAGCGTGACGCCACTCAGCGCCTTGGTAGACAGCACATGGGTGGTAGCAATGGGGCGACCAAAATCCTGCCGTGTTGCGCCGCCTTCAAGACGCAGGCTTTGACCTAAGCTGTAGCAGGATAAAACATGCTCAACTGCCTCTGCCTCTGTCTTTGGTTGAAAAAGACTCATGCCGCTACGCGCTCATTTGCAGGCAGGCGCTCATCAAGCGGAAAGACTTTCGCCGGATTGAGCAACCAATCAGGATCAAAAGCAGCGCGCACCCGCATTTGCTGATCCAGATCGGCTTTGCTGAATTGATGGCGCATCAGATCGCGCTTTTCTATGCCCACACCATGTTCGCCGGTCAGACATCCCCCCGCATCCACGCATAAGCGCAAAATATCATTGCCGGCGGCCTCGGCCAGCGCCTGGCTGGCCGGATCATTGGCATTATACATGATGAGCGGATGCATATTGCCATCCCCCGCATGAAAGACATTGGCCACTTTAAGGCCATAGGAATCGATAATCTCGGCCGTGCGCGCCAGCACATTCACAAGCTGGCTAGTGGGTACAGTACCATCCATGCAGATATAATCGGCCACACGCCCCGTTGCGCCAAAGGCGGATTTACGCCCCTTCCAAATCAAGGCGGCTTCCATGGCAGAACGCGATTCCTTGACCACTTTGACATGATGCAATTTGGCAATGGCAATGATGCGCTCAAGCTGCATCATCATCTCATCTTGTGCGCCTTCAACTTCAATGATCAGCATAGCCTCAACATCGAGCGGATAGCCGGCATGAGCAAAGGCCTCGCAGATTTCAATGGCGGGCTTATCCATAAATTCCATCGCCACGGGGACAATGCCTGCAGCAATGATAGCGGCCACACAAGCGCCTGCATCGTCGCTACTATCAAAGCCAAACAGCACGGGGCGCGCGCCTTCAGCTGCCCGCAAGATCCGCACACAAGCCTCGGTGACAATGCCCAATTGCCCCTCCGAGCCAATGATCGGACCCAAAAGATCAAGACCGGGCGCATCAAGCGCTGGCCCGCCAATTTCCAAAATCGTGCCATCCATCAAAACAAGCGTGACACCCAGAATATTATTCACCGTCACGCCATATTTCAGGCAATGGGCCCCGCCCGAATTCATGCCAATATTGCCGGCAATGGTGCATGCCAATTGCGATGAGGGATCAGGCGCATAGAAAAAGCCCTCGGGCATCACATGGTCGGTAATCGACAGATTGGTGGCACCTGATTCCACCCGCGCAAAGCGATTGGCAAAATCAACCTGCAAAATGCGGTTCATCTTTGATACGCCAATCACAATTGCATCTTCTTGCGGAATGGCCCCGCCTGCCAATGATGTGCCTGCGCCGCGCGGCACGACTTTGACGCCCTGTTGATGACAATAGCGCATAACCTCGCTCACCTCTTGCGTCGAGCGTGGCAGAACTACGGCAAGAGGCAGGCGTCGATAGCTGTCTCTTATACACATCTC
>OMIJ01000166.1 GCA_900299065.1 Hyphomicrobiales bacterium | reverse complement strand
TGCATTGGACCACATCTGGCAGCGTTATTCTGATGACCTTGCTGGGAGGGCTTGGCACTTTGCTGGGGCCTTTTGTCGGCGCGTTGATTACAGTGACGCTGGAAAATTATCTGGCCGATTCCGGCCTGCCGATTCAGGCGGTGATTGGCGCAATTTTTATATTGTGTATTTTGCTGTTCCGCCGCGGCGTTGTAGGCGAGGCGCGCGTTTGGCTGGAGCGCTGGACACATCAATCGGCAGAAAAAAATTCTGCATAAGAAATTCTGTCATTTAGGGCGAGCCTCACCAGGCTTGAAAATTCTCTGGCTTTGTCTGTGCAATGATCCATGCGCCTTTTTCAATACGCTCTGCGAGCAGGGTGGTTTCGGGCAAAACATGCTCTGCAAACCAGCGTGCGTGAAGCAGGCGGCTATCATCTGGTTCTGCATTGATCATTTTCAGCCACATCCAGCCCACAGCCACATCAATACATAATTGCAGATAGAGCGGGGCTGCGGCAAAAGCATCCTCGCTGCCGATATGTTCGAGCAGATAGGTTGATGCGCGCTGAAGGGCCTGCAAGGCCGTGTTGAGTGCTGTAGTAATGTCAGAAAAGCCTTGCTGGCTGGCTGTCATCTCGGCCTGCACCATGTCACAAAAGCCTTGATAGGTTGCGCCTTTGTCTCCGCCAAGTTTGCGCATGACCAGATCATTGGCCTGAATGGTATTGGCACCTTCATAAATCGCAAAGACGCGACTATCGCGCAGCAATTGCTCAACACCATGATCGCGCACATAGCCGTGACCGCCATGCAATTGCAGCGCCTGTGAAGATACATTGAAAGCAGCTTCCGAACCGCCCGCTTTTAGCAGGGGCAAAAGAAAACCAACAAGAGCGGCAGCTTTTTTGCGCTGATCCATATTAGCGGCTGCGAGCGCCTGATCCTCCCACCAAGCAGCGGTATAAAGCAAAGCGCGTAATCCATCCGTCCAGCAGCGCATTTGAATCAGCAAACGCCGCACATCGGGGTGCTGAATGATGGATACGGGACCATCCTTGCCAATGTTGCCTTGTTTGCGCTCCTGAACATAAACAAGAGCCTTGCGCAGAGCTGCAGAGGCAACGCCGACGCCTTGCGCGGCGACATCAAGCCGCATGGCATTCATCATTGCAAAGAGATTGCGCAATCCCTCGCCCTCGCGCCCGACGATTGTACCTTGCGCCTGATCAAACGACATTTCACATGTGGGCGAGCCGGAAAGGCCCATTTTATGCTCCAGCCGCATGGCACGAACACCATTGGCTGAGCCATCGGATTTTAATTTGGGTACCAGAAACAGACTTAATCCGCGTGAGCCTGCTGCGCCATTGGCTGTGCGAGCCAAAACGACATGGATGATCTGGTGGGTGAGATCATGATCACCTTGCGAGATAAAAATCTTTGAACCGCTCAAAGCATAAGTGCCATCTTCCAATGCTTGCGCTTTGGTGCGAATGAGGCCGACATCAGAGCCAGCCTGCGGCTCAGTGATCACAATGGTAGCGGCGGCTTCTCCACTGGCAATTTTAGGGAGCCATTGCGCCTTTTGCGTTTCATCGCCATGGGCGGCAATGACTTTGGCGGCTGGGCTGCCGGTGAGCAGGGCCATTTGAAAAGCAACGCTGGCACCAGCAAACATTTCAGCAATGATTGTATTGACCAATTGCGGCAGGGCCTGGCCGTCATAATCTACGGGTACGGCCAGCGAGGTCCAGCCATCAGCAGCAAGCTTTTTGTAAGTGTCCTTAAATCCAGGTGGTGTGATCACAGCTCCGTCTATCAGGCGCGCGCCAATGGTGTCGGCCTGAGTATTAAGCGGGGCAATCACATCGCGGGCAATTTTGGCGCCTTCTTCAATGACGGCCAGCGCAGTTTCTGTATCGCTATGTGCATAGGCCTCGAGCTTAGAGATTTCTTTCAAGGGTGCGATGGAGCGCAGCAGAAATTCAATCTCTGAGAGGGGAGCTACATAACTCATTGTGGTCATTCTTCGTCGCGGATTGGCCAGAAGCAATCACATGGTGAAAGAAACTCTATTGTAAACTTAATTAGCGAGAGAGGAAAGTGTCTATGATTCGGGAGTAGATCAATTCTCGTCGGATTTAATCATCTTCTTCAGAAACCCAAATTCATCTTTTCACCAGCACATGACATAAGGATTGATTAAATTGTCACGGATCTTGAGCCAACCTATCGCACAGTTATACAATTGCTTGAAGGGATGACTTGTTCATATGAGTCTGTTCAAGCCGGCATATCAAGCGCTCAGAAGAAAGTTTTCTATAGCTGAATCTTCCGAACCAAGCAGGATAGAGAGGGTTATGAGGCGTTTGGCAAATTTACCTGCGCGACATTCTTCCGTCATTCCCATGCCACCATGCATTTGAATGGCTTCTTCAGCAATCAAACGCGCTGCCTTCACCACTTGCGCATGGGCAGCGGCACATAGACGCACAATTGTTGGCGAATCTGCCTCCTCCACAGCCATAATGGCCACGCGTGTCTGCGTATCAGCCAGATCATAGGCTATACGCATATCTACAAGCCTATGCTGTAACGCCTGAAAAGATCCGATCGGGCGGCCAAATTGTTTACGGGTGCGAACATAATCAAGCGTGAGTTCAAGTGTCGCTTGCATGGCGCCGCAGGCTTCGGCGCATAATAGGGCTTTCATTGTGCGTTGTGCACGCGCAATCATCTGTTGGGCTTGATGGCCTTCAGCAATAATGCTGTTAACCGCAACATTCGAAAAGATAAGATCGGCAGCCTCTCTTTTGTCGAGTGTAGTGAATGGCGAACATGTGACGCCCTTGGCTTTACCTTCAATGATGACAAGTTTGTCGTGATTTGCTGAAGCGAGAATTAAAACATCGGCGCTTCCCTCGAGAACAAGCCGAGCCTCGCCGCTCACAATCGAGCTTGTGCCCGTCTGTGTGATCGACCCGCTGGAGAGTTCAGCAAATGCAATTTTCCGAGTGCCATTTGTTAAAGCCTCGATAAGGGGCTGGATGCCGGGCACATTGGCGCAATCGCGCAGAATATGACCTGCCATCACAACGCAGGGCAAGAAGGGGGCTGTCGTTAATGTGCGGCCAATTCCATTAGCTACAAACATCAGGTGGATTGTATTGGCTCCTGTGCCTCCCATAGAATCAGGAAAAGGTGCAGCTGTCAGGCCCATATCGACAAGCGCTTGCCAGTCAACAGCCTTGTCGCGTCCATCTTCTTTGGTGAAAGTTTCATTGAAAAAGCGATCAACAGAATCGCGAAACAGGATTTGATCGGGGGAGAGAGAAAAGTCCATGTTAAATCCTAAAGTCCTAAAACCGCTTTTGCGACGACATTTGCTTGAATTTCATTTGTGCCGCCATAGATCGAAACTTTGCGTGAATCGAGATAATTGGCAGCAAGCCATTGCAAATCACGCTCTACATAATCACCCGGATCCTCGGCATTGCGTAGTCCTTCGGGTCCTGCCAGTTCCATCAACAAATGTTGAATGGTTTGGCGTAGACGTGTGCCCTGAATTTTCAACATCGAGGCTTCTGGCCCGGGTCGTGAAGCGGGATTTTCGGTGAGTGTGCGCAGAATCAGCGCATCCATACCAAGCAGATCGATTTCGGTGCGTGCTACCTTATGACGAAAGGCCGGTGATATAGAACGTTCGCTCATCAAACGTTTGAGACGAAAAAACTGTTGTTTACTCACAGCTACGCCGGCAATCCCCGTGCGTTCGAATCCAAGCAAATGCTTGGCATAATCCCAGCCCCGATCTATTTCACCGATCAGATTATCAACGGGCACACGCACATCATCCAGAAAGACCTCGTTCAGATCGGTGCCTCCATCAAGTGTGCGGATTGGGCGCACTTTAATTCCGGGACTGGCCATATCAATCAGCAGAAAAGAAATACCGGATTGCGGTTTTGCCTCTGGGTTGGTGCGCACCAGTGCGAACATCATTTCCGAGGATTGTGCATAGGAGGTCCAGATTTTGTGGCCGTTCACAATGAAATGCGACCCATCGCGTATTGCTGATGTGCGCAGGCTGGCGAGATCTGAGCCGGACCCAGGCTCGGAAAATCCCTGTGCCCAGAAGGTTTCACCGCGTCTGATAGAGGGAAGATATTTGTTCTTCTGATCTTGCGTGCCAAAGGCGATCAGAATTGGACCCAGCATGGCAATACCAGCCGATGTATTGCGCGGCGCGCCGGAGAGCAAAAGTTGTTCCTCAAATAAATGGCGTCGCAAGGGGCTCCAGCCTGTGCCGCCATATTCCTTGGGCCAAGCGGGAACGCTCCAGCCATTTGAATCAAGAATGGCGCACCAGCGCGAGAATTCCTTACGGGTAAGATGCTCACCCAATCGTGCCATTTGGCGCAGATCATCGGGGAGATTTTTCTGCACCCAATCATCAACTATGGAGCGAAAATCTAGTTCATCCTGATTGAGTGTCAAGCGCATAGGGAGTTTCCAATTAACTGCGAGATTTAGGATCAAGTTCGTCGCGCAAAGCATCGCCCAGCAGGCTGAAGGCAAATACTGTGACGCTGATGGCAAGGCCTGGAAAGATCACTGTCCAGGGGGCTTCGGCAAAGAGGCTGACTGCGACACCTGACAACATCAGGCCCCATGAGGGCGCTGGCTCAACAATACCCACACCCAGAAAGGATAGCGAGGATTCCATCAATATGGCTTGTGCCACAAAGGCGGGGACCAGCACGAGCGCAGGAGCTGCAAGATTGGGTGCTATGTGACCCAGAATGATGCGCATATCAGTAAAGCCTGCTGTCTTGGCTGCTTCAATATAGGGCATGCGGCAGATGCTGAGTGCAGCCGAGCGTATGATACGCGCTGCGCGTGGTGCGTTGGGAATCGCAATGGCTAATACGAGATTGAGATCCAGAGCGCCGATTTCGTGCTTGCCCAGAACAGCTGCAAGCACCAAGGCCAGAACGATGACTGGAATCGATAGAATAATATCGATCAGACGTTGGGTGAGCGTGTCAAATTTTCCGCCATAATAAGCCGCCATCACACCGATCAGGCCACCGATTGCAGCGCCCAAAAGAGAGGCTGTCACGCCCAATGCAAGGGCGCTGCGCGATCCATAGATGATACGCGAGAGCACATCGCGACCAAAGGAATCCGTGCCAAACCAATGGGCGCGGCTTGGTCCTTCTAAAACGGCGGAAAAATTTGTATCGAAAGGGTCGTAAGGCGAAACCCAGGGGGCGAAGAGCCCGCAAATGATAAAGGCCAGAATCAGTAGAGCGCCTGCTGCGCCAAGTGGCTGGCGCCGTGCAAAGCGCCAGAGCGTTGTGCTCAAAGCTTTGTGTGTCGCCATATGAGTATGTGTGCTGGCGTCAGACATTAGCGCAACCTTGGATCAAGCACGGCATAGAGCAAATCAACTGCAAAATTTACCACCATGAAAAAGACGGCGAACATCAGCACAAGGCCCTGGATCAAAGTGAAATCGCTCTGTCCGACAGCTTGGACCAGCAATCGTCCAACCCCATTGAGGTTGAAGACTTGTTCTGTGACCACAAGGCCACCAAGCAGAAAGGCAAATTCAAGACCGGCCACTGTGATGGCAGGCAGCAATGCATTGCCGAGCGCGTGACGAATAATCACAAGTCTTTCCGGCAGTCCTTTTGATCGGGCTGTGCGCACATAATCCTCGTTCAGCACATCCAGCAAAGAGGAGCGTAGCATGCGTGCAATGGTCGCTGACAGGCGCCAGCCCACAACGAGAGCTGGACAGATCAGTTGGCTCAAATGGCCTATCGGATTCTCACTCCAGCTAATTGTTTTAATCGGTGGCTGCCAACCAATTGACAAGAGCAAAGCGAGCAAGAGGAGCATGCCGAGCCAGAAAGGCGGCGCCGATAATCCTGCTACAGAAAACACACGAATGGCCTGATCGAGCCAGCTGCCGTTTGAGAGTGCGGATGCAATGCCCAAGGGCAAGGCAACAGCAAGGCCAATCACCAGCGCCAGAACGGCTACTTCCAATGTAATACCGATGCGCGTCGAGATTTCTTCAACAACAGGTCGCTCGGTCCACATGGACTTGCCCAAATCAAAATGGCTCAAACCGCTCATCCAATCGACAAATTGATTAGGCAATGGCTTGTCGAGACCAAGGCGAGTGCGCTCACGCGCAATAGTGTCGGCGGAGACAACGGCACCTCCACTGCGCATTTTGACTTCGACAACATCGCCGGGAGCCACGCGTAACAACAGAAAGATCAAAATTGCCACACCAACAAGGGTGAGCAAGAATTGCCCGAACGAGGAGAGGATATAGCGCGTCATGCCTCGCTCCTCAGACATGCAACGTGATGATCAGGGCCAGTCTGTCGCAGCACTGGCGGTGCACGGCGGCATTCCTCATTGGCCAATGGGCATCTTGGTGCAAAGGCGCAGCCTGGCGGCGGCGCGAAGGGGCTTGGCGGTTCGCCGACAAGTGCAGCCTGAGAGCGCGCTTTCTCGCGTTGGGGATCAGGCGACGGGGCTGCTGCGAGCAGCATGCGCGTATAGGGATGTTGTGGCTGCGCATAAAGACGATCGCGGGGTGCGCGCTCGACAATGCGCCCCAGATACATGACCAGCACTTCATCGGCAATGTGGCGCACCACTGCCAGATCATGCGCGATGAAAAGGTAAGACAGGTTCATGGATCTTTTCAGCTCGGTCAAAAGATTGACCACTTGAGCTTGAATGGACACATCGAGTGCGGATACGGCCTCATCACAAATGATCAGCTTTGGCTGCATGGCAAGAGCACGGGCGATGCCGATGCGTTGGCGTTGCCCTCCCGACATTTGATGCGGGAAACGATCTGCCATTTCGGGCCGCAAGCCGACTTGGTTCAGAAGTTCTGCCACGCGCTGATTGGCTTTTGCACCTTTTGCAATTCCATGAACGCGCATGGGTTCGCCAATTGCTTCCCCAATTGTCTTGCGCGGATTGAGCGAGGCGTAGGGGTCTTGAAACACGACCTGGAACAGGCGACGCAATTGGCGCAGATCATCGCCCTTGGCATGGGTTGCGTCATGGCCACCAATCATGATGCGCCCGGAAGTGGGATCATCAAGCCGCAGAATCATGCGGCCCAATGTTGATTTTCCGCATCCCGATTCGCCGACAAGGCCAATAGTCTGGCCTGGTTTGATCGACAGGCTGACACCATCGACGGCTTTGACAATCCGCATAGGGCTGCGCCATCCCGCCGACACCATATAATGTTTGACGAGATTATCGACGGTCAGAATGGCCGGCTCATCTTGCTTGGCTAAAGTTGGTTCGGCTCCTTGCGCTTTGCCACCCCAATGCAGATGCCCTGCAGCAATTTCTTCCTGTCTGGCGCAAGCGGACAAAGTCCCCTTATCGGTTGGCAAGAGAGAGAGCTTTTGCGTGCAGGCAGCAATTTTATGAGGACATCGCGGCGCGAAGGCGCAGCCCTCGGGGCGGTTGGCGGGATCGGGCGGCTGTCCTTCTATTGTCTCGAGGCGGTCTTGCACGGGCGCATCGAGCCGCGGCGCGGAATTGAGAAGACCAGCTGTATAGAAATGACGCGGGTTATTGAAAACGGCAGAGGCTTCGCCACGCTCGGCAATGCGGCCGGAATACATGACGACCACACGATCCGCATAACGTGCCACGACACCAAGATTATGCGTGATGATAAGAAGCGAGGCGCCGAGTTTGCGCACGAGGCCAGACATGAGATCAAGGATCTGGGCCTGAACGGTGACATCAAGAGCAGTGGTTGGTTCGTCAGCGATCAGCAGTTTGGGTTGGCAGGCAAGACCTATGGCAATCATGACCCGTTGGCGCATGCCCCCGGAGAATTGATGCGGATATTGATCCAGACGTGATTCGGCATCGGGAATGCCAACCCATTTCAGCAATTCCAATGTTCGGGCGCGCGACTCGGCCGGTCCAAAGCCCAGATGCTCGCGCAAAGTCTCGCCAATCTGAAAGCCAATGGTCAAGGTTGGATTAAGCGATGTCATCGGATCCTGGAAGATCATGCCGATATCGCGCCCGCGTGTCGCACACAGATCCGCGCTCGACATTTTTAAAAGGTCACGGCCTTCGAAGACTGCCTGACCCGCGGTCACACGCGCCGTGCGAGGCAAAAGTCCCATTAAAGACAGAGCTGTAACTGATTTTCCCGAGCCCGACTCGCCGACCACTGCGACAATTTCGCTGCGGCCGATCTCGAAATCCACGCCGTCGAGCGCCCGCACGATTCCGCGCTCGGAGGCGAACTCCACCTTCAGATTCTTGATCGCTAATAATGGTTCGTCCAGCGACAAGCCGGCCTCCCTCGCTTCTGGTACTCTAAAACCTAAAAAAAGTATTTTGCAAGTGCTTTTTTGTATGCCAATATAAGTTTGTGGCATCCAAACAGGCATGGCCTATGACTCTGAGTGTGAAACAAAGCCGGGCGAATGAAATCAGCTCCAAGCTTGCTTATGAGATTGAGAGCGGGCGTTTGTCGCCTGGCTCAAGCCTCGATGAGCGGGCGCTGGCGGAACGGTTTTCAGTGTCGCGGACACCAGTGCGTGAGGCGATTGCCCAGCTTGCGGCGCTGAACCTTGTGACGGTCGCGCCACGCCAGGGCGTGGTTGTGACGCGCATGACAATCCCGCAATTGCGCGAAATGCTGGAATTGCTCGGAGAGTTAGAAGCCTTGTGCGCGCGTTATGCCGCCCGGCGGATGGATGCCAAGGAGCGTGAGGCGCTTGAAGAAAGTGTGCGGGCCTGTTTTGCCGCTGCCGAAGCTGGTGATACGCGCC
>OMIJ01000165.1 GCA_900299065.1 Hyphomicrobiales bacterium | reverse complement strand
CTCGTGCTGAGGCGATTTCATTCTTCGAGAAACAGGGTGAAGCGTTCAAGGTTGAATTGGTCGAGGCGATCCCGGCTGATCAGGATTTGAAGATTTACAAACAGGGTGATTGGCTTGATCTGTGCCGCGGTCCGCATATGACCTCGACAGGCAAGATTGGTACAGCCTTCAAGCTAATGAAGGTGGCGGGCGCGTATTGGCGCGGCGATTCCACCAAGCCCATGTTGCAACGCATTTATGCCACGGCCTTTGCTAAGCAGGATGAGCTTGATGCTTATCTCAAGCAATTGGAAGAGGCGGAGCGGCGCGATCATCGCAGGCTCGGTCGTGAAATGGATTTGTTCCATTTTCAGGAGGAGGCACCGGGTGCGATCTTCTGGCATCCCAAGGGCTGGACTTTATTTCAATCGCTCGTCTCTTATATGCGGCGCAGGCTTGCTGGCGATTATCAGGAAGTCAATGCACCACAGGTGATGGATAAGGCGCTATGGGAGACTTCAGGCCATTGGGGCTGGTATGCGGATAATATGTTCGCGATTAAATCGGCCTCAGCTCTGATCCGTCCCGAAGATCCCGAGGCTGATCAGCGCATGTTTGCGTTAAAGCCGATGAATTGCCCAGGTCATGTGCAATTGTTCAAGCATGGGTTGCGCAGCTATCGCGATCTGCCGATGCGATTGGCAGAATTTGGCATTGTCCATCGTTATGAACCCTCCGGGGCCATGCATGGTGTGATGCGTGTTCGCGCATTCACGCAGGATGATGCGCATATTTTCTGCACGCAAGAGCAATTGGCCGAAGAGTGCATGAAGATCAATGATCTCATTCTGTCGGTCTATCGTGACTTTGGCTTTGACAAGATTGTCGTCAAACTTTCCACGCGTCCTGAAAAGCGTGTGGGTACGGATGCTATGTGGGATCATGCGGAAGCTGTGATGTCGCGCGTGCTGGAAGATATCAAGGCCAAGCATGGCGATGTGATCACGACAGCACTCAATCCGGGTGAGGGCGCTTTCTATGGCCCCAAATTCGAATATGTGCTGCGCGATGCGATTGGCCGCGATTGGCAATGCGGCACGACGCAAGTGGACTTCAATCTGCCCGAGCGTTTTGGTGCTTTCTATATAGACGACAATAGCGACAAAGTGCCCCCCGTCATGGTGCATCGCGCGATTTGCGGATCCCTTGAGCGCTTCACCGGCATTTTGATTGAGCATCATGCGGGCCATTTGCCGCTCTGGCTTTCGCCGCAGCAGGTGGTGATTGCGACGATCACGCAAGAGGTTGATGATTACGCCAATGAGGTCGCCAAGCTGGCACGCAAGATGGGATTACGTGTCGAAGTTGATCTGCGCAATGAAAAGGTTGGTTATAAGGTGCGCGAACATTCGCTTGCCAAAGTGCCAGTCATGATTGTGGTTGGCAAAAAGGAAGCGGCTGAACGTGCCGTATCCATCCGCCGGCTTGGCTCGCAGGCGCAGACCGGCATGGGATTAAATGAGGCGCTTGCAATGCTGGTTGAGGAAGCCACACCGCCTGACGTTAAACGTGAGGATTGATCATCCAGAGCCGGTCAGCCGCGAAACGGCTCGTCCGGCTTTTTATCTTTTTCAGGGACGGTGAGCGGGATCACATCAGGATTGAATGACTGAATATAGCGCACGACATCGTCAACATCCTCTCGCGTCAAAGCCATTTGCGGCATGACGGGATGGGGGTCGGCAATGAAATTTGCGAGCGCTTTGGTCTCGGTCCGGCGCTTGGAAATATCCATGAATGTGGGAACATCTACGCTGGCACTACTTTGCTCAGGGCTCACCACATGGCAGGTGGCGCACCATCTTTGAGCGATGATCTTTCCCTTACCCGCATCGGCGGCCTGAGCGGTTGATCCCAGTGCAACTCCCGCACAGAAAGATAAAAGAATACGACAAACCTTTATCGTCATGATCTCGCCTCCATTGCTGCACCATGGCGGGCAAAGGCGGATATGACCTTGAGCTAAATCAACTTTTGCTCAGGTGTTTTTAAAAGGCCTTAAAGGTGATGATTGTCCGCGTATCAACAATGCCGGGGATGGGTTGGACTTTTTCACCAACGAAATGGCCAATGTCCGCATCCTTGGGGACATAGAATTTGGCCAGAATGTCATAATTGCCGGCAATGGAATAAATCTCAGAGGCGATTTCAGCCTCTGCCAAAGCACTGGCGACTTTATAGGTCTGGCCCAGAGCGCATTTGATTTCGACAAAAAAGGTCTGCATGGCATCCTCGCTGACTTATTTTGAGAGAACCTCTATATCTGCATCATGGCCTCCAACGACATTGAAATTGCGTTGAAAGGTCTTTCCGTCGCGCCTTGCGATGGCAACATATTCACCTTCGGCGAGCGGCAGCGAGGGGAATGCGCCGATCATCTCGCGAAGGACGTCGCCGCCGGGTGTCAGGACTGTGAAGCTGGTATTGGCCAAAGCCTCTGCTCCATTGGCATTGACGAGTTTAAGAGTGATCAGAGCTACGCGGTGACGCAGAATGGCTTGAGTGAGTTTGCCGATCTGAACTTTGGCATCGGCTTCCACTATCGAATTGGTCGCATTGCTGGTGGTTGAGGCAGAGGTGACTGATGTTTGCGCACTTGCCGATGTATCGAGATAAGTCGAAACGATATGATAGCTGCCTTCAGGTAGTCGGAGAATATCGCCTGCCTTCACATTTGAGGCGACAAGTTTGCCTTCGGCATTGCCACGATCGGGGACAAAGATAGAAATCATTGTGCGATTGGGGGCGATAGGAGAATCCCCGATCATGCTGGTTACTTTAAGAGCGCCGGCATTTAGAGAAATAGCTTCTGTCACTTCATCACCATTTAGACTGATGCGCCGAGTGGAGCTCGCAAGTCCGTATGAGACATGAATGATGTAATCGCCTTTGGGGAGTTCGATTTGTGGCAGGGGATCGGTGCTTTGCAGCAATAATTTATATGAGCCATCGCTATTGGGGCGATCTTCAAAAATATTCCAATTGAGATCCGACGTCACAGCCTTGCGGCTTTGCGGGCCAAAGACGGCCATCAATCGTAAACGTGATGTTGTTGGGGTTGCCAGACCATTACTAAAGGGCATGAGATTGGGGGAGAGTGGCGACAGGCCCGGATTGGCTGGCTGAGCCAGAGGCGGCATATTCGCCGCAGGCGTGCTGGAAGGGGGAGAGGGCCGCTGTTGTGCTAGGCCTGTTCCCGGCCCGTTTAGAATTGCGCAGATCAGCGGCACGCTCAGGGCCGTAGTCCTGACGAGAGCCCGAAGCAGGCTTTGCCTATGCTGTGCGAATAATCTCATGCGTCCTGATTGGCGTGTTTTGAGGCTGGGGTCAATTGACACAGTGGGCATCATTCCAGTGAGAGCTCGTCTGAGGATGAGGTTGAGGGGTTGAAACCCTTCCCTCCTCCTGCAATGGTTTGGGTAGAGGGTTGTTCAGCCTTTTGAGAGAGGGAGCCTGACTTGTTTTTTGAACCCCATAAACGTGATAAATCACTACTTCCGCATGACCCTTTTAAGGCATTGATTGTGCCGCGCCCCATTGGCTGGGTCTCGACCATGAACCAGCAGGGGCAGGTCAATCTGGCCCCCTACAGCTTTTTCAATGCCTTTTCCACCGAACCACCTTTGGTGGGTTTTTGCAGTGAAGGTGCCAAGGACAGTCTGACCTTTGCTAAGGATGGCGGGGAATTTGTCTGGAATATGGCCAATTGGGATTTGCGCGATCAAATGAGCCTGACCTCCGCGCCTTTGCCGAGGGGAGAGAGCGAATTTATTCATGCGGGTCTAGCGACAGCTCCTTCGCAAATGGTGCGTCCGCCCCGCGTGGCGGCCAGCCCGGCCTCAATGGAATGCAAAGTCACTGATATTTATCAGTTCAAGGATATGGACGGACAGGGCACGCCGCGCTTTCTGGTCGTTGGGCAGGTGGTGATGATCCATGTGGATGATCGCTATATTCGTGATGGCATGATTCAGATTACGGAAATGAAGCCCCTCGCACGCTGTGGCTATCAGGATTACATTGTGATGGACGAAGTCTTTCAGATGAAGCGTCCGCCCGGCGGTGGCAATCAGGCGGCAGGCGGCTAAAGGCCGGATTGACGCTTGATCAGATTGTGCGCGCGTTGCAAATGCACGCGATCAATCATCCGTCCCTCAAATTGGATGGCGCCTTGATCCGGATTTTGAACAAAGGCGCTTATTATGTCTTGCGCATATGCCAAATCCTCGGGTGAGGGTGAGAAGGTTTCATTGATTATGTCGATCTGATCGGGATGAATGGCAAGTTTGCCTTCAAAGCCATCTTTTGCTGCGCGCAGGCATTCCTGACGCAACCCGTCCTGATTGCGCAGATCTGTGTAAACCGCATCAATAGGTATGATATCTGCAGCACGCGCTGCAGCTAAAGTCAGAGCACGGGCCATTTGCATGGGGCTTGTGAAACTGCCATCGGACTGGCGCGTGTGATGAGCGCCCAGATCGAAAGCAAGATCTTCAGCGCCCCAGCACAGGGCGATCAATCTTATGCTGGCATTGATCAAGCTGCCCATATGAAACAGGCTGGCCGCCGTCTCGCAGGCCAGCGGCATGATTTTCGTTGCGCCGGGCTCAATATTATTCTGCGCTTCCAGCACCGAGAGTTTCACGCTCAAATGTTGCACATCGCGTGCCGATTGGCATTTGGGCAAGAGGATCGCATCAGGCCGTGCGGGCAGGATATGTTCCAGATCCTGCTGCGCCAATTCGCTCTCCAGTCCATTGATGCGCACGTAAAAGAGCGGCCGGT
>OMIJ01000164.1 GCA_900299065.1 Hyphomicrobiales bacterium | reverse complement strand
CCCGCTTGATGAGTCAGGCCTTGCGTAAACTCACCGCTTCGATCTCGCGCTCGAATACAATGGTGATTTTCATCAATCAGATCCGCATGAAGATTGGTGTGATGTATGGCAGCCCGGAAACGACAACCGGCGGCAATGCGCTCAAATTCTATGCCTCTGTGCGCCTTGATATTCGCCGCATTGGCGCGATCAAGGATCGTGAAGAAGTGATTGGCAATCAGACCCGCGTCAAAGTGGTCAAGAACAAGGTTGCCCCGCCATTCAAACAGGTTGAATTCGACATTATGTATGGTGAAGGCGTGTCCAAAATGGGCGAATTAGTGGATCTGGGTGTCAAGGCCGGCGTGGTCGAGAAATCTGGCGCATGGTTCTCCTATGATAGCCAGCGTCTGGGGCAGGGGCGTGAAAATGCCAAAACCTTCCTCAAGGAGAATCCGGATCTCGCAACTAAGATTGAACAAGCGATCCGTGAAAATTCCGGTCTGCTTGCCGAACGCATTCTCGATAATGTCGATCCCTCCAGCGAGGATGAAGCTGAAGATTGATCATTCTTCCCGATTCGGGAGGGGTTGGGTGTGATGGGCCAGCTGCCGCACGTTCCATCTAACAGGCTGAACACGGTCCCCGTTCCGCCGACCTGACCCCTCCCGTCTTTCTTTTTCGGAAGATTATGGCCAATCAGCGCAGCCAAGTCTGCGTTAAATGCTCTCTTGATGGCCCCCCTGTCCCTCCAGGCCGTTTGAGCCTTCTTAAACCAGTCAGCCTCTGCCGGGCTGTGGATAAGCCCTTCCCGTCTCCTCTCCTGTGAGATTATCGAAGCACTTCGCCCTCCTGCCTTTTTGCCCTTGGCCCGCTTCGTGTATATGATAACAGGTCATAGGCTGAATGCGGGCGAGTTCCGTATTGTCTTCAAGGCTTGCATTGTCTCCAAGGGCTTGCAGGGTCTCTAAGACTTGCACATGACCCATTGGCAGGAAACAGCGTCAGTCATTGATGACAGGACGGGCGCTGACGACAGGGATAGTCACATCACATGAGCGGCGTAAACGAAATCCGGTCGACCTTTCTCAATTATTTTCACAAGAATGGTCATGAGATCGTGGCCTCATCGCCATTGGTCCCACGCAATGATCCCACTTTGATGTTCACCAATGCGGGCATGGTGCAATTCAAAAACACCTTCACCGGTATTGAACATCGCCCCTATGTACGCGCCACATCTTCGCAAAAATGCGTTCGCGCCGGCGGCAAACATAATGATCTTGATAATGTCGGCTATACAGCGCGCCATCACACTTTCTTTGAAATGCTCGGCAACTTCTCCTTTGGCGATTATTTCAAAGAGCGGGCGATTGAACTGGCTTGGAATCTGATCACCAAGGAATTTGATCTGCCGAAGGATAGGCTGCTCGTCACAGTCTACCATGATGATGATGAGGCCTTTAATCTATGGAAGCGCATTGCCGGCTTCAGCGATAGCCGCATCATTCGCATTCCCACTTCAGATAATTTCTGGTCCATGGGCGATACCGGCCCCTGTGGTCCCTGCTCGGAAATTTTCTTTGATCAAGGGCCGGCTCTGCAAGGCGGCCCTCCTGGCAGTCCTGATGAGGATGGGGATCGTTTTCTGGAATTCTGGAATCTCGTGTTCATGCAATATGAACAGATTGCCCCGGGCGAACGCCAGCCCTTGCCCAAGCCATCGATAGATACGGGCATGGGGCTAGAGCGCATTGCGGCCATTCTGCAAGGCGAGCAATCCAATTATGACATTGATCTAATGCGTGCCCTCATCCGGGCATCAGAAGAAGCAACCGGCGTTGCGGCACAAGGTGAGCGCCGTGCCAGCCATCGCGTCATTGCCGATCATTTGCGCGCCTCGTCCTTTCTTGTCGCCGATGGTGTTCTGCCCTCCAATGAAGGGCGTGGCTATGTGTTGCGCCGGATCATGCGCCGCGCCATGCGGCATGCGCAATTGCTGGGCGCGCGTGATCCTTTGATGTGGCGTCTCGTGCCAGCACTCATTCGCGAAATGGGTCAAGCCTATCCTGAATTGGTGCGGGCTGAAGCTTTGATCACCGAAACTTTGCGCTTGGAAGAAACCCGCTTCCGCACCACTTTGGCGCGCGGCCTGACCATGCTTGATGATGAGACAAAGACTTTGTCTTCAGGCGCCATGCTGAATGGCGAAACGGCTTTCCGTCTCTATGACACTTATGGCTTCCCACTCGATCTCACACAGGATGCTTTGCGCCCGCGCGGCATTGGTGTGGATCTTGAGGCATTTAATGCAGCTATGGAGCGCCAGCGCGCCGAGGCACGCAAGGCCTGGTCTGGTTCGGGCGAAGCTGCGACAGATACACTATGGTTTGGGTTGAAGGATCGCGTTGGTATCAGCGATTTCCTTGGTTATGATACGCAAAGCGCAGAGGGCATTGTCACAGCCCTTGTGCGTGAAGGTCAGGAGACGCAGAGTCTCGAACAGGGCCAGAGCGGTTTTGTCGTGCTCAACCAGACACCTTTCTATGGCGAATCGGGCGGTCAGGTCGGTGATACAGGCCAGATGAGCGGTGCTGGTCTTCTCGTGAATGTCAAAGATACTCAGAAAAAACTTGGCGATCTCATCGTCCATGAAGTCGAAGTGGTTGAAGGTCGTCTCACCATTGGTCTTGCGCTTGAATTGCATGTCGATGGCGCGCGCCGCCGCGCCATCCGCGCCAATCATTCGGCAACCCATTTGCTGCATGAGGCCTTGCGTCAGGTTTTGGGGGATCATGTGGCGCAAAAGGGCTCCATGGTCGCAGAAGATCGCCTGCGCTTCGACTTTGCACATCCAAAGCCCATTACGCCTGATGAATTGGCTACCATTGAAGACATTGCCAATCGCATTGTGCTGTCCAATGATCCTGTGACCACGCGGCTGATGGCTGTTGATGAAGCCATTGAGTCAGGGGCTCGTGCTTTGTTTGGCGAGAAATATGGCGATGAAGTGCGCGTTGTCTCTATGGGCCCGCTCACGCAAGCTGGCGCGCGTCCGCTGCCGTTCTCGGTCGAATTATGCGGTGGCACGCATGTCTCGCGCACTGGCGATATTGGTCTGGTCACCATTATTTCGGAAAGTGCTGTGGCTGCCGGTGTGCGCCGGTTAGAGGCCAAAACAGGCTCGGGTGCACGCCATCATCTTAATGAAGAATCGCGACGTCTGCGCGAGCTCGCCTCCTTGTTGAAAACGCCTGTGGCAGAAACGGGAGATCGCCTTGCCGCTGTGCTCGAAGAGCGCCGCAAGCTCGAGCGTGAACTCGGCGAAGCGCGCAAAAAGCTCGCTATGGGCGGTGGGGAGTCCTCAGGCTCCGGCGATGCCATGCGTGAGATCAATGGCGTGAAATTATTCGCCCGCATTGTCTCCGGCATTGAGATGAAAGATCTTAAATCTCTCGCCGATGAAGCCAAGGATAAGCTTGGCTCCGGCCTTGTGGCTATTGTTGGCCTGTCCGAGGATGGCAAAGCAGGTCTGGTTGTCGCCGTCACCAAGGATCTGGTTGGCAAATTCAATGCGGTTGATCTTGTGCGTCTGGGTTCGGATCAACTTGGCGGCAAGGGCGGTGGCGGGCGCCCTGATATGGCGCAGGCTGGTGGACCCAATGCAGCGGGTGCGCAAGCGGCCCTCGATGCTATTGCGCAGCATTTGACCCAAGGGCCGTGAAGTCAGGGCCTAGTTAGAATAATCAACCAGTCTTGATCTGGGACAAGGATAGATTCTGAATATGATATAGGCTCCTCGGAAATCAGGGAGTTTCGCATGTTCACAACCATTCTCGTTCCAGTCGATCTTGAAGAAAGAGACATGACCAAGCCGGCTCTGGATAAAGCGATCGCGCTTGCTGACCAATCGGGAGCCAGTCTGCGTTTGATTAATGTGCAGCCTCTCTTGCCCGCGACATTCATGGATTCCATTCCGGCTGATTTTGACGAGCAACAGCGCCAATGGGCTGAGCAAAGCTTACGACAAATCGCTGCCAAAATTCCGCTCCCTGCCGGGCGTGTTTCGCATAAAGTGCGCACAGGCGGAATTTATCCTGAAGTGCTGGGCGAGGCTGAGGATTGGGGCGCTGATCTTATTGTAATCGGCTCGCACCGCCCCAGCATGTCCACTTATCTTTTGGGCTCTAATGCCACCACAATTGTCCGGCATGCAACTTGTTCGGTGCTGGTGGTGCGTGATTAATTGGTTATGACTAGAGACTAGCGCACCAATTCGCGCATGCCCGCTTCAAGTCCGCTCAATGTCAGCGGATACATGCGCTTGTTGACGAGATTTTGCAGCATGCCAATCGATTCTGTATAGGCCCATTGCTTTTCAGGAATGGGATTAAGCCAGATCAGATGCGGAAACGTGCGCGTCACGCGCTCCATCCAGACTGTGCCAGGCTCTTCATTGGTGTATTCAACTGCGCCACCTGGCTGGGTAATCTCCCAGGCTGACATTGAGGCATCACCAACAAAGATCACTTTATAATCGGAACCAAAGCGATTGAGCACATCCCAAGTGGGGGTACGATCAACCCAGCGCCGCTGGTTGTTTTTCCAAACGCTCTCATAAAGACAATTATGAAAATAAAAATGCTGCATATGTTTGAATTCGGTCTTGGCGGCAGAGAATAATTCCTCCACCAGCTTCACATGGCCATCCATGGATCCGCCAATATCGAAGAACACAAGCACTTTGACAGCATTGCGCCGCTCGGGTCGCAATTTCACATCAATATAACCCTTATTGGCGCTCTCCTTGATTGTATGATCAAGATCAAGTTCGTCAGGTGCGCCTGTGCGGGCAAATTTGCGCAAGCGCCGCAGCGCGATCTTGATATTGCGAATGCCCAATTCGACATTGCCATCAAGATCTTTATAGGTGCGTTGATCCCACACTTTAACGGCGCGCCCATTGCGCCCGCTGTTCTGACCAATTCTGATGCCTTCGGGATGATAGCCATGCGCGCCAAAAGGCGATGTGCCATTGGTGCCAATCCATTTGCTGCCACCCTCATGGCGCTCTTTTTGCTCGGCCAGACGTTGCGCGAGAGTCTCCATCAATTTATCCCAGCCCAAAGCCTCAATAGCGGCCTTTTCTTCTTCGGTGAGATATTTATCAGCAAGCTTGCGCAACCATTCGGCAGGAATTTCGGACTGCTCCATGGCTTTCAGCAAACTTTCAAGGCCACGGAACATGGTTGCAAACACACGATCAAATTTATCGAGATTACGCTCATCCTTGATCAAGATCGTGCGCGCCAAACAATAAAAAGTATCGACCGAACTATCGCCAAGGCCTTCCTCCAGCGCTTCCATAAGAGTCAGATATTCCCGCATGGTAACGGGAACCTGAGCATCCTTGAGAGCGGTGAAGAAATTGAGCAGCATGAACCTAATCTGCCACGGATTGCGATTGAGGCAAATAGCCTTGATCTATGCGATTCCTAACAGATCCTAACAGGGCTCGCTCTAGTCGATCAGCCCCTCAGCCTTCATGGCTGCCTGCACATGCGGCCTTGCGCGTATGCGGTCGAGATAGGCAATTATATTGGGGAATTGCGACAAATCAATATTCTTCATTGTCGCCCAATTGACCACGGTAAATGCGTAGGCATCGGCAACGGTGAATGTATCACCCATCATATAAGGTTTGTCTTCCAGCATTGTATCAAACACGCTCAGGCGTCGATTGATCAGCCCCAGAGTTGCTGTGCGCCAGTCTCCCTGCATGGCCGGATTGAACAGGCCACCAAGCGTCTTGTGCAATTCGGTGGCGATGAAGTTTAGTGCTTCTTGCAGGCGATAGCGGGCCATTGTGCCATAGGCCGGCGCGAGCCCGGATTCGGGTTTCAGATCGGCCAGATATTGGACAATGGCTGGGCCTTCGGTCAGGATTTCACCGCCAATATCCAGAGTTGGAATATAGCCCTTGGGATTGATGGCAAGAAAACTGAGCTGACTGTGTGTGCGCTTGGAATTGAGATCAACCTTCTCTATTTCAATATCAATCCCAGCCTCTCGGGCAACAATATGGGGCGATAGGGAACAGGCTCCCGGCGAATAATAGAGCTTCATCACAATCTCCGTTTGATCACTGGCAAACTCAGCCGAACGCTAACTGATCTAATAGGATTAATTATGCAAGTGGTTAAGATAAAAAGAGATAAAGTTTGTCACTTTTCCAAGTAAAACGCCTAATTCATGGGCAATTGCCATTTCCGTTGTGCTGCAAATGGGGCTAAATAGATCTTCTCCTTTGCAAACCTTTTGGCAGCTGGATTTTAGACCTTGAACGTACTTTTGATCGGTTCTGGCGGGCGTGAGCATGCTCTGGCGCTGGCTTTATCCAAATCGCGCAGCTTGACCCGTCTGTTCATAGCGCCAGGCAATCCTGGTACTATTGCTTTGGGCGAGAATGTCGTGCTCGATATAGGCCGACATGAAGCGGTGATTGAATTTTGTCGGCTCATGCAGATTGGCTTTGTTGTGATCGGCCCCGAAGCCCCGCTGGTGGCTGGCCTTGTCGATGATCTGGAGGCGGCAGGTCTTTTGGCTTTTGGCCCCAAAAGGGCCGCAGCGCAATTGGAAGGCTCGAAGGGCTTTACCAAAGATCTGTGCCGGGAGTTTTCCATCCCCACCGCAGCCTATGCGCGTTTTAAAGGTGCTGATCCAAAGGCGCCGCCAAAGATCAGATCAACGGCTGCTT
>OMIJ01000163.1 GCA_900299065.1 Hyphomicrobiales bacterium | reverse complement strand
GGCAAAACACCGGGCTGATCCGTCTGCGGCAACATTTCAACATCAGCAGGATTAAAGCCCGTATCGGCAACAAGACGAAATTCAAGTTTGGCCGTCGTGCCGAGAATTTCAATCAACCGCTTTGTATCTTGCAGGCCTGGCACCTGCACCAGAACACGATCTATGCCCTGGCGTTGAATATTGGGCTCGGTTGTGCCCAAAGCATCGACGCGGCGGCGCAGAACTTCAATGGACTGATCTACAGCACGGCGCACTTTGTCCTGTGTGGCTTGTTCCGACAAAGTCAGACGCACCATGCCATCGGCAGCTTCATTAATTTCAAAGGTTGGCGGCGTCGCCACACCCAGCGCGGAGATTCCATTGGGCTGCGATTGCTGGCGTAATTTAGTCAGCGCCTTGGCACGATCATTGGCATCGGTAACACGAAACTGCACAGTGCGTCCCTGCGCCCCAATGCCGCCACTTAGACTGCGGACATTTTCCTCACGCAATATGCGGCGCACATCATCACGCAAATTGGCCACTTGCGTGCGCAACACATCGGCCGCATCCACTTCCAGCATCAAATGCGCGCCACCTTGCAGATCAAGGCCAAGCACAATCTGCTCGACAGGCAGCCATTTAGGCAAAGAGGCCTTGATGGATTTAAAGCTCGTATCTGACAACATGCTGGGCACAACCAGCAGCACAGCCAGAAAAGACATGAGCAGGATTGAGGTGACTTTCCAGCTTGAGAAGCGCAACATTCGGTTCAAATATCTCTTTGTCTAGGATCAAACTGCAAGGTCTGTGATTAACCTGCATCAACAGGCAAATCGATTATGTGAGGATTCAGCCTTCCTTGACGGGCTCACCCTTAGAGCGAACATCCGAGATCATGCCGCGCAGCACACGCACCTTCACATTGGGCGCAATCTCGACTTCAACTTCCGACTCATCACCAACCTTGGATATTTTGCCGATCAATCCGCCTGCCGTCACGACAATATCGCCACGGCGCACATTGGCAACCATATCCTGATGGGCTTTCTGGCGACGTTGTTGCGGACGCAGGATCAGGAAATACATGATCACCAGAATAATGCCGAAAGGTGCAATCTGAATCAGAATATCCTGTGTGCCGGGGGCTCCGGCAGCCTGAGCAAAGGCGGGCGTCACAAAATCCATAGGCTTTCCAACTCCAGACTGGGCCCCATTGATCACAAGAGGAGGCTTTGAAATTTTGCCGGACTATAACGTCCACAGCCTCGAAAGCAATGCCGAAGCGAAGAGTCTCAAGGGTGGACGCGGCAGTGCGAACCGGATAAAGCCCCAAAATACCCCCATTGGATCCCTCAATATGGCCAAAAAGCCCGCCCCCCGTAAAAAAGCTCCCGGAAAGACGTCTTCACCCTCCCGCGCCAGCACCAAGCCTGATTTGGTTCAGCTGGTCGCCCGCATGGCCGAGGCCCTGGACCGTCTGGCCCCAGCATCTTTGCACAATGCCGATTTCACTGCTGCCGATGCCTTTGTCTGGCAAGCGGCGGCAGGTCGTCTATCGCCGGTCCCGAAGGTGAACCGGGTCGATCTCGAGCTTTTGCGCGGCATTGAGCGAGTGCGTGATCAATTATTCGACAATACGCAAAGATTCGCCCGCGGCCTGTCAGCCAATAATGCTCTTCTCTGGGGCGCCAGAGGCATGGGCAAATCCTCACTGGTTAAAGCCGTTCATGCCCAGATCAATCAGACACGCCCCAAAAAGGCCCCGCCCCTGAAACTGATTGAAATTCATCGCGAGGATATTGAGAGCCTGCCGGTTTTGATGAATTTGGTGCGCCCCGCACCATTTCCAGTGATCATCTTTTGTGATGATTTGTCCTTTGATGCAAATGACACAACTTATAAATCTCTAAAAGCCGTGCTTGAAGGTGGCATTGAGGGGCGGCCAGATAATGTCGTCTTCTATGCCACGTCCAACCGTCGCCATTTGCTGCCGCGCGATATGATGGAGAATGAACGCGCCAGTGCCATTAATCCGGGCGAGGCTGTGGAAGAAAAAGTCTCTCTCTCTGATCGTTTCGGCCTGTGGCTTGGCTTCCATAAATGTTCACAAGACGAATATCTCGAAATGGTCTTTGCCTATTGTGATCATTTCAAGCTCAAGGAAGATCGCGCCCTCATTGAAGCTGAATCTCTAGAATGGGCAACAACTCGCGGTGCCCGCTCGGGCCGAACGGCCTGGCAATATGTTCAGGATTTAGCAGGTCGGCTTGGCAGACGGATCTGATGAAATATCAGATTGGCAGGCGGATTTAACAAAAGAAAACGGAAGGCCTTTCTTGGGACCTGCCGTTAATATCAGCCTACGTGTCTCGCGGAGACTGAAATTTCAACCCCGGTCTCACAGACCTGCAAGATAGCCCGTAGGATCAACGGGCGTAGAGCCTTTACGTAATTCAAAGTGCAATTGTGGCGATGAGACATTTCCTGACTGTCCGGACTTGGCCAAGGTCTGACCTCGCTTCACGCTATCACCGCGCTTGACTTCAAGATCACCATTATTGGCATAGGCCGAGACAAAACCATTGGGATGCTTGACCAGAACAAGATTGCCATAACCTTTGAGTTCGCTACCCGCATAAACAACCACGCCAGCTTCAGCTGACTTGACGGGCGTGCCTTCAGGCAGAGAAATATTAATGCCGTCATTGGAACCAGACTTGAACCCCTGGATCACGCGACCGCGTGCCGGCCAGCGAAATTCGGGATTGGCGGAATCAGCAATTACCTCTTCCTTCGCATTGGCTGGAGTGACTGTGGCCACAGGCGTGCGATCAACCGCAGTTGTTTTAGGCGAAGCGACCTCCTGCTTGGCAGTTTGCAAAGCTGCTGGCTTTTCAGCATTTGCTTTGGCCGTCTTGGTTGTCGTCGCATTCGCTGTCGCAGCAGGAGCGGCATCGGCCTTCGTCTTTGCCTCAGCCAGTTTAGCCTCGCTTGTCTGAGCTTGAGCTTTAACACTCTTATCAGCCGACTTGGCCATAGCACTGGGTTGCGCCAGCGTATTCGGAGCCAGCGTCTTGGTTGTTTCGCTAACTTTAGATGAAGCAGCAGCCGTTTTGGCGCTGGCAGATTTCGCCACTTCTGTCTTGGCAGATTCCACTTTGGTCATTGCAGCCTGCGTGCCGGAGGTCGCAACTCCCTGAGTTCCAGAGGCATTATAGACCGGCACAACCAGTCGCATGCCGGGCTCAATCTGTGAAGCGGTCAGGCCATTTGTTTTAAGAAGCACATCCGAAGGCACGCCATAGAGGGCTGAAATCGCACCAAGGCTATCACCTTTGGCCACAACAATCGGCGTTCCACCCACAGCCGACCAATTGGGCGATACTTGCGGTGTGCGTGCCGCAATGCCCGCCGTCATATCCGTGCGCGAGGGCACTACAGAGGCAGCGCTTGTCATTTGCGGACTGGGTGTGGACGGAGCGGTATAAACAGGATTGGGTGCAGGGAGAGGCGACGAAATGATCTGGCTTGAAGAAGAAGCCCGTGGCGCCTCGTAGAAACTATTATCCGGCGCAGCTTGCGGCCGATTCTGACCAATCCCCAGATCGGGGAGCAAAGTTGTCCCTGTGGGATTGCGATCCATCGACCCTTGGGCAAAGCGCGTCACTTCGCTTGAACAACCCGCCAACAAACCCGTTGCAAGTCCGACGAATGCGATACGCGCAACCAGCCGGTTCTTTTTTCTTTGAGGCTCAACACACATTGGACAACCCGCACTAAACGCCCGATCAACGACCAGATTAAACGTCAGCAGGGTTAAGGCTCGGTTTATGAAAATGAATTTTAAAAAATAAGTGAGCGGAAATCTGTCCTTTCACAGGACATGAGAGAGGCCATTCAATAAGGCCGGCATCCGCGCCAAACCAATCTCCTGGTGCTCAAAACCTGTTTGTTTATGGCCATATCTGACAATTTTGGTACCCGAGCCCATGCGCCGTCCAGCAACAATCACACCGCCATCGGTAAGAAGTGAGAGAAAATGATCCGGCTCACGATCTAAAACCCCATGGACAAGGATTCGATCATAGGGACCCGAATCGCCAGCGAGCGCCAGACCATCCCCCCAGATCACCTTGACGCCATCAAGCGCCAATTGCGCCAGTCGCGTTTCGGCAGCGAGCGCCAAAGTCTTAAATCTTTCATAAGAATCGACCCTGGCGCCAAGACTGGCCAGAATGGCCGTTGCATAGCCGGAGCCAGTGCCAATCTCCAAAACCCTGTGCCCGGGCTCAACCCTGAGCGCCTCAATCATCCGTGCCACCAGAAAGGGCTCGGGCATGGTCTGGCCGCAGGGAATAGGCAAAGCCACATCACGCAGGGACAGATCGCGATATTTATGCGGAGCAAAGAACTCGCGCGGAACAAGCTCAAGTGCCCGCAAAACATTCACGTCGGAAATGCCTCGCACCCGCAGATCCAGAACGAATTCCATTTTGGCCTGTGGCGATTCATTTTCGTTGCGCCGGGGCTGCGGTTCGATCTCTTCAGCCTCAATTTCTGCAACTGCGGTTTCCAGCACAGGCTCAATATCCCTGTTAACCTCCAATGGCTGATTGGCCGGTTCAGGATCAAGAAAAGAGAACAGCGGAAGCTGGATGATCTTGCCGCGCTTGGCCATTAGCTCAATGCCCTTTGATAAATCGACAACAATTGATGCGCCGTAAGATCGAGTTGCAGGGGCGTCACGGAAATTTTCTGTTCGGCAATCGCTGCCAGATCTGTCCCAACGGCAGGTGGTCGCGTCTGGCGCGAAAAACCAATCCAGTAATAGGGCAGATGGCGACCATCCTTGCGCTCTTCAAGATTGAGATAAGAAGCATCGCGCCGACCCTGGACGCTCACACTAACACCTTTGACTTCATCCGCACGGCAAGCAGGAAAATTGATATTGAGCAAAACCCCTTCAGGCACTCCCTGAAGCAAAGCGCGCTTGATCAGCGCAGCCCCGTGCCATTCTGAGCAATCCCAAATGGTCTGATCGCCCCCGCCGGGCGGATAGCCCTGTGAAAGGGCGATGGATGGAATGCCCAGCAATGTTCCCTCCATGGCCGCAGCAACCGTGCCAGAATAAGTCACATCTTCGGCCAGATTATGACCCCGATTGACGCCGGAGAGAATGAGATCGGGGCGACCCTCTGACATTAGCTTGTGAACGCCCATAATCACGCAATCTGTCGGCGTGCCCTTGACCGCAAAATGCCTCGGGCCAATCTCTCTTATCCGCAAAGGATCATTCAGCGAGAGCGAATGGGCAACACCCGATTGATCAGACTCTGGCGCAACCACAGTGACATGATCTGATAATTGTCGCGCTATGCGCTCCAGCACAGCAAGCCCTTTTGCGTGGATACCATCATCATTGGTGATCAAAATGCGCATAGGGTCTCGCTCTCACGCTTAGGTGCACAAGACCCTAAGCCGGAGGAGCGATTCGATCCAGCCCACCCATATAGGGACGCAAAACCTCAGGAATAGTCAGGGAGCCATCGGGATTTTGGTAATTCTCCAGAATCGCAACTAAAGCCCGGCCAACCGCAACGCCCGATCCATTCAGTGTATGCAGGAAGCGCGTGCCCTTGCTTTTGGCATCACCGTCATTGGGACGATAACGCGCATTCATGCGCCTGGCCTGAAAATCGCCACATACCGAGCACGACGAGATTTCGCGGAAGCGATCCTGTCCGGGCAGCCAGACTTCGATGTCATAGGTCTTTTGCGAAGCAAAACCCATATCGCCCGTGCACAGAGTGACGACACGATAATGCAGGCCAAGGCGTTTGAGCACCTCTTCCGCACTTGCCGTCATGCGCTCATGCTCCTCGAGAGAGGCCTCGGGCGTAGTGATACTGACGAGTTCTACCTTGGCAAATTGATGTTGGCGGATCATGCCACGTGTATCGCGCCCCGCTGATCCAGCTTCTGCACGAAAACAGGGCGTGAGCGCCGTCACTCGAATGGGCAATTGTCGCTCATCCAAAATCTGTTCCCGCACCAGATTGGTGAGCGGCACTTCAGCTGTCGGAATCAACCACAAATGATCGCGGCTGGAAATCTCATCGGCAGAATTATCATGCTCTGCCAGCCCAATTGTTCCATCTTCCTGCACAAGGCCGGCATGAACCGAGAACTGATCCTCGCGGAATTTTGGCAATTGCGCTGTACCAAACATGGCCTGATCTCGGACCAGCACGGGCGGATCAATTTCCGTATAGCCATGCACATCGACATGCAGATCGAGCATGAATTGTCCCAATGCGCGCTGCAAACGAGCCAGAGCTCCCTTGAGTACGACAAATCTAGCACCCGACATCCGCGAGGCCGCTTCAAAGTCCATCAAACCAAGAGTTTCGCCAACCTCGAAATGTTCTTTAGGTTTAAAACCGGCTGGAAAGACGGGCTTGTGACCAAACATGCGTTGTTCGACATTGTCATGTTCATCCGCACCGATAGGCACGATCGACAAAGGCAGATTGGGCAATTCGAGCAGCTTGCGATCCAATTCCGCAACGGCGATCTTCTCATCTGCCTCTGCAGCTGCAAGATCATCCTTTAATTGGGCAACGCGCGCCTTGAGACTATCGGCCAGCGCCATGTCCTTTTTGCCCATGGCTTGCCCGATCTGCTTGGACAAAGCATTGCGCTCTTCTTGTCCACGCTGCGCAATCATAATGGCTTGACGCCGACGATCATCAAGCCCGATCAATTCTGCCAAAGTCGCAGCCACTTTTGCCTCTGGCCAATTGCGCGAGCCAAGCGCCTTGCTAAACGCATCGGCATTCTCACGGATCCATTTAATATCGTGCATAGGTTATCCGATCTGATCAAACTGGGCTCTGTGTTCTGCGGGCTGCGCGCCACAGATTCGGGCCAAAAATAGTCCAACTCAAGCCCGCCAATACCAGACCCGCCCCCATCCACTCAACCATGCTGGTTTGTTCCGCATAAACAAATTGCGCGCTGGTCAGGCCAAAAACGGGGACAAGGAGAGAGAAAGGTGCGACTTCGGCAGCTTTATGCTGACTGAGCAAATGCGACCAGAGCGTATAACCCAGCATTGTGCCCAGATAAGCCAGATAGGCCACAGCCAGCCAAAAGCTCAAACCCGCCGCCAGAACGGCCTCATAGGCCCCTGCCCCTTCAAACAACCAGGACAGAGCCAGAAGGGGTAAAGGCGCAATCAAGGAAGACCAGACCGTAAAGGCGAGCATATCCACCCTGCCCGCCAGCTTGCCGATCACATTGGCCAGCCCCCAGGAGGCAGCACCACACACCACCAAAATAAAAGGCAACAACCCCCCCCCGCCACTTTGTCTCTGGCTCGCAATCACGATGATACCTGC
>OMIJ01000162.1 GCA_900299065.1 Hyphomicrobiales bacterium | reverse complement strand
ATGCTCTTGAGCGGACCATCAGCACCCTGGCGCACATCTTGTGGAATGGACTCAATCGCGCGGCGCAGATTATCGGTAAAAACCAGCATATCTCTGGCAAAGCTTGTGACGCCATAGGCCTTGGCATCGGCGATTTCCTTATCCGTGCGCCGCCGCATATTTTCCATTTCGGCCAAAGTGCGAAGAACCTTATCCTTTAACCCAGCATTCTCGCCCTGCAGCTTTTCAACTTCAGTCTGAGATTCGCCGGAAGCTTGTGTCTCAGCTGCTCCAGTTACAGCCGGATCTTGCGCGGACTCGGTCTCCGTGCGGCTTTGCTCCTGCTGATGCTGATCTTGCGGCCGCGTATTATCTTGATCGGTCATTGGTTCTTTTCACCATTTTCGGGTCAATTGCATGGGTTGGGTGCCGGAGAAGGCGCCACTCACAACTCTGGCACCGATATCATGTCGTAGGACTAAAAAATCAAGCTGCTATCATTCCTCAAGCGGGAGAAAGCGGCGTTTTTTGCCGCTTGATGGCCGTTTTAGGGGCATTGAGGGCGCTGGAGTCGAAACTCTCCAGTAATTGACGCCGGATCGTTCCCTGCCGGGCTGGATTGGTAATTTTAAGGCCTGTTAAATCGGTCACATAAAATGCGTCCACTGCCTTTTCGCCAAAGGTGACGATATGGGCGGAGCCAATATTGAGATTAAGACGGGAAATGGCCGAGGTGAGGTCAAACAATAGGCCGGGGCGATCAAGTCCGGAGACTTCCAGCACGGTATATTTGTTCGACAGATTATTATCGATCGTCACTTCAGGGGCAATGCTGAAGGCCTTGGTGCGATTGGCGCCCTCGTTCTTTTGCGCGAGCAGGGCCTGGCTGAGGTGTAGCTCACCGCGCAGTGCCTTTTCAATAGAGGCGGCCACACGTTGGGCACGGCGTAATTCATCCTGATCCTGATCAAAGGCGCGACTGATACAAATCGTATCGAGCGCCAAACCGTCAGTTGTTGTGAAGATTTGCGCATCGACAATATTGGCGCCCGACATTGCGCAAGCACCTGCAATAATGGAGAGCAGGCGCGGATGGTCCGGCGCAACAACAGTGAGCTCAGTCACGCCGCGGAATTTATCGGTCGCAACTTCTGTTGCCAGTGAGCGGACATCTACTTCAATCAATCGCAGCAGATTGGCATGTTGTATGCGATGAGCAAGATCAACCTTGAGCCAATAGGCCGGATAATGACGCGCCGCATAAGCATCAAACTCCGGATCAGACCAGCCGGGCAGTGCCAAGCGTAATTCTTCTTGTACACCACGCACACGCGCCTTGCGATCAAGCGCCGAATGGCCGCCGGCAAGCACCAGTTCGGTTTCCCAATAAAGAGTGCGCAGCAATTGGCCTTTCCAGCCATTCCATACGCCTGGCCCTACAGCGCGAATATCGCAGACCGTCAGTACGAGCAGCATGCGCAAACGCTCGAGAGTTTGTACAAGGTCTGCGAAACCCTGAATGGTTTTGGGATCGGAGAGATCGCGGCTTTGCGCTGTGTTCGACATTTCCAAATGCTTGTCGATCAGCCAGGCAACAGTCTCGGTTTCTGCCTCGGATAGGCCCAGCCTCGGGCAGAGCTTGCGCGCCACTTCGGCGCCGGCCACGCAATGATCTTCCTTGCGACCTTTGGCGACATCATGGAGAAACAGGGCGACATAAAGCGCGGTGCGATTGCTGATCGAGGGCAGGACTTCAGCAGAAAGGGGATGATCCTCTTTCAACAGACCTGATTCAATATTGGCAAGAATACCTATGGCGCGCAGCAAATGCTCGTCAACCGTATAATGATGATACATGTTAAATTGCATCATCGCGACAATGCGACCAAAATCAGGAATGAAGCGTCCCAAAACGCCTGCTTCATTCATCCTGCGTAGAATGATTTCCGGGGTATTTTTCGAGCACAATATCTCCAGGAACAATCGATTTGCCTCGGGAGATGCGCGCAATTTGGCATCAATACGCTTGAGCGAGAGTGTGACCAGGCGCGTCGCATCGGGATGGATCTCAAGCCTGTTCCGGTCCGCAATGTAAAATAGGCGAATGAGATTGACTGGGTCCTTCTCAAACGCATCAAGAGAGGCGATGGTGAGCCGATCCGTTTCAATAGTAAAATCACCCTCCAGATTAATCGGCTTGCGCCGTTTCATCTGGCCGAACATTCGCCCCAGCACCGCGCGGGGCTTGGCCTGCCGCGCTTCGAGGGCCGCACAAAGAATGGCTGTCAGATCACCCACATCTTTGGCGACTAGAAAATAATGTTTCATGAAGCGTTCGACATCAGACAGACCGGCGTGAGTCACATAGCCTAGCTTTTGCGCAATGCCTCTTTGCTGATCAAAGCTCAATCGCTCCTCTGCCCGGCCTGTCTGGAAATGCAACTGGCAGCGCACACGCCATAAAAACTCCTCGCAACGCTGGAAAGTTTGTAATTCTTTGCGCGTAAACAGACCCGCTTTGACCATTTCCTGCGCATCATCGACGCGATAGACATATTTGGCGATCCAGAACAAAGTATTGAGGTCGCGCAAGCCGCCCTTGCCCTCTTTGATATTGGGCTCAACAAGATAGCGCGAGGAGCCAGCGCGCGAGACGCGCGCTTCGCGCTCTTCTAATTTGGCTGCAACAAATTCTCGGGCGCTCTTTTGTACAATCTCAGCATCAAAACGTTGACGCAGATCTGTGAGAAGGCCTTTGTCGCCATGAATAAATCTTGCTTCCAGCAAACTTGTGCGAATGGTCATATCCTCTCGCGCCTGAATGAGACATTCATCAACCGAGCGCGTGGCATGTCCAACCTTCTGCCGTAAATCCCATAGCAGATAAAGAATGGCTTCAACGACACTCTCGCTCCACGGCGTCTTTTTGTATGGGAGCAAGAAAAGAAGATCGATGTCCGAGCCTGGCGCTAATGTGCCGCGACCATAGCCACCAACGGCAACGATCGATAAACGCTCGCCAGAAGTGGGATTGTCAGAAGGATAGACAAAGGTGACGATATAATCATGGATGATGCGGATCAGATCATCTTCAAGATCGGCAAGGGATCTGGCACAATCGAGTCCGCCCCCGAGTGTTTCAAGACGATGGCGAGCCTCTTCATGCCCCTTGGCAAGCGTTTGGCGAAGCAGATCTACAACCGCTTTCCGCAGATCTGGATCAGTGGGCTGGTGCGCCTCGCCCAGTTTTTTAATCTGGCTGATGATGAGATTGCGGTCGACAAGTGGATCCGCGCGCCCATTGGGCTCTGGGTGAGAAACAGCAGGGGAGAGATTAGTCGTCATATCTATTTTTAACATATTTAACAGCAATTGACATAATCAGATCAGCGGCAATCCAATCTTTTGCCGACAAAGGTGCAAGTGCTCAGAATCTCTCCCTTCAGGTCATGATTGCTGAGTTTCCATTGCCCATTGCTCATCCTGCTCAGCAGAGCAAACCCAAATTGACCAGATTGACCGCGGCTCGAGCGTACTTTTGCGCCCTGTAAGGTCAGTCCCGCAGGGCTATCGGAGGCTGTGCGGTGCAATTGGTCGCCGCTATGGCCTGTGATCAACTGAATCGGCAAATTTTCCTCGAAGTCGAGGATTTGAAAGGTGTGAACATGACCGGAGAGGATCAATTGCGTCCGTGCGGGAAGATTTGGCGCAGCCGCGGCCAATGTTGCATTACCTCCTAAGGCTTTGCCTAATAATTTTGCAGCCGCAGCCCAAATGGGGCGATGCATGGCAATCCAGACTGGCCCTGCGGGAGCAAGCTGATCGATTGCGGCAAATTGCTTGCGATAGATCTCGGCTTGGCTTGCGTTCTCCCTCCATTCGCTTGCATTTGAAGAATCGATCACAATCAGGCTAATCCCGCCCAGATCGATGCGGTAAGGCTCATGCAGGCGCAAACAATCAGTGCTAGAAACCTCAGCAATGGGATCAAGAAATTGCGACCAGCCACGCCCGCCGCGCTCGCATTCCTCGTGATTGCCGCGCACCATGATCCAGGGCGCTGTCGTGAGTAAATTTTGCGCGGGCGCGAAAAAATCCGTCTCCCAAGTCGGCCAATTATCGCCATGGACCGAGCCTTTGCAGCCATGATCAGCCAATGGGCAGGCTTGTTCACGATAATAAAAATCACCTACATGCAAAATAAGATCTGGCTTGAGCCGCGCTGCAGAATCTGCAATGCGGCGAAATGGCCATTCTTGGTCATCATTGCAGGCTTGCACGAGCGGAAAATGAATCCTGCATCCTGTATCGCCGATCAACAAGATTGTATCGGGCTGTGCCTTTGGCCGGGCAATCTCGCTTCCTTCAAATTTGATCTGTCTGTCGCTCTCTTCAATCCTAGCAAAGCAAGAGCGAACGCCAAAGCCAGGGCCCGGCGCCATACGCTGCTGCATTGGCACAGATCTGACGTCTTTCTCGAATGTGGGACAAGAGGAATTGGCTGTGATGGCGCGCAACTCGAGTCCCTGCGCGCTTCTTTGCAGCCAGTGATAATCCTTTGCCAGCAGGCTCTGTGATCCAAGGACCAATAAGATCGACCAGATTAAGATGAAGGCTGATGGCCAGGCCGATCTAATCATGGGTCAGTCCTGCCAGATCTGTCTATCTCAATCTTTTGTGCTTGGCTTCGATTGCATCCCAGATTGCAACTGCCAAATCTGGTCCGCCCAATTTCTTGATGGCTCTAATACCGGTTGGAGACGTCACGTTGATTTCTGTCAAATGCCCATCAATCACATCAATGCCCGTGAACAAAAGCCCCAGCCGTTTGAGTTCTGGCCCGATAGTATCGCAAATCTCTTTCTCGCGCGTCGACAGATCCGTGGCAACAGCTGCGCCACCTCGCACCATATTCGAGCGAATATCGTTTTCAGCAGGAACGCGATTAACCGCGCCCATGGCTATGCCATCGACTAGGATGATTCGTTTATCGCCCTGCGAGACCTTTGGCAGGAAGCGTTGATTGACCCAGGGCTCTTTAAAAGTTGCAGCGAATAAATCGTAAAGTGATCCAAAATTCGGATCTACGCGCGCAACTTTGAACACTGCTGCACCACCATTGCCATACAGGGGTTTCATGACCACATCGCCATGCTCGGCCCGGAAAGCTTCGATCATCTCTCTGTCGCGACTAATCAAAGTGGCTGGCATGAGATGGGGAAATTGCATCACCAGCATTTTTTCCGGTGCATTGCGTACGCTGGCTGGATCATTGACAACAAGCGTATGGGAGGGGAGACGCTCGAGAATATGAGTGGTCGTAATATATCCAAGATCAAAGGGTGGATCCTGTCTTAGCAAAATAACATCAAGCTGCGAGAGATCCATGATTTGGGGAGATGATTTGCTCACATGATCACCCACCACATCCTGCACTTTGATTTGCGCGACTTTTGCCATTACCTTTGTGCCATGGAGGGAGAGCTGATCAGGTGTATAATAATAGATCTCATGGCCCCGATTTTGCGCTTCGAGTAAAAGGGCAAAGGTGGAATCCCCGCTTATGTTGATTTTCTCTATGGGGTCCATTTGAACGCCAATTTTGAGCGTCATATCTTTGATCCTCGCAATGTCTCTTCACACAGAAGTTGGCTGTCTGTCGGCCAGTATCGGCTTGGTGCCCAAACCTTAGCAAATCACGGCTCAAGCCTGAAAGCCGGTCGATCATCGGCCAAATAGCAGACAAAATCCAGCCTTTGGATTCAATTAACCATATTTGAACGCTCCTTTGCTAATGCTAGGGCGTTTCAAGATTAGGAATTGCTGATGCATACGATGAAGATCACGAAAAGCCTCCTTTTTCGTCAAAGTTCATACATCATCGTTATTGTCGGTCTGGGCCTGCAAATTGCGTTTGCGGTGAGCGAGTTTCAGGGGCTTGCCCTGTCTATGGTCAAATTGAACCCGGAAGCAACGCATCTTAAGCTCATTGAGCTGATTGCAGTAAGTGAAGGCCTTGTGAAAACATCGCTTTTCGGAACTGTGCTCGCTGCTTTGCTGTATCTGGGCGTTTGGGTGCCGGTGATACAAAGATCCCTTTCGGCACCTTTATCCCTATTGGCGAGGCAAATGAACGAGCTTGCCTCTGGCAATACGGATGTCAAAATCGATGTCGGCGAGTTCTCTACCGAATTGGGTGGCATTGCCCAATCACTGGAAACCCTGCGCGATGCGATTAAACGTAACAATGTCCTTATGGCAGAGATCAAGGCGCGCGATGATCGCGAGGCCCGTCTTTTGCGGGATGCCAGCATCAGAGCCCATGTGGAAGAATTCAGTAAGGAGCTCGACACAACAACAGCCCTGCTGGGAGATATGACTCGTCGAATGTCCAAGGCTTCTGATGTGATGATTGTTGCAGCCCGCAGAGCCAGCGAAGGCTCGACCCAGGCCAAGGGTGCCTCGGAAGATGCAGCGGCCAATGTGTCATCGGTTGCGCAGGCCTCCGAGCAATTGCTGTCCTCAATCGAGGAAATTAGCCGTCAGGTGGTCCAATCGACCACAGTCGTGCAAAAAGCCGTTGCGACAGCCGAGCAATCTTCAAGCGAAATGACGCAATTGTCTGCTGTTGCGCGCCGTGTCGGGGCTGTTGTGAGTTCAATTTCGCGTATTGCGGCACAAACCAATCTTCTGGCTCTCAATGCCACGATTGAAGCTGCACGCGCAGGAGAAGCCGGGCGCGGTTTTGCTGTGGTCGCGCAGGAAGTCAAAACACTCGCCACGCAGACAGCCAAAGCCACGCATGACATTGGCGATCAAATTGCAGAAATGCAACGTGCAACAGATATGTCTGTTGAGGCTATCGAGACGATCCGTCATAAAATCATCGAGGTTGAACATATCACGACAATCATAGCGGCCGCCGTGCATGAGCAGGGCGCATCGACTCAGGAAATTGCCCGGGATGTTCGCTTTGCAGCCTCGGGAACATCTAGCATGTCGGAACATGTCGAACATGTCGAAGCTGCTGTCATGGAGACAGGCAGCAGTGTCGAATCCGTTGTTGATCTCGCTCATAAGCTCGATGAAATGGCCACGCGTATGCGTCGGCGCGTCGAAGAATTTACCCGTGTGCTGACTGCAAGCTAAGTGCGGTTCATATCTTGCCTGACATCAGTGCAGGGTAGGGCGTTTGGGCAAAGGATAAATTTTGGCAGATGATGTCTCTTCGATTGAGATGAAAGAGAGGTCATTGATCAATTGAGTGCGCTCGCCTTCGAGATCAATGATTATCTGCTGCAGCTGATCAGCGCTGGCCCTCGATGAGCCAGAGAATATGATACCGCCCAGAAAAAGGCTCAACCCCATAATTCCGCTTTCAACGGCATAGGCGCGCAGCTGTCCAAAAAAGACCAGAGCCATCAAAACAAGGCCGATCCAGAAGGCGCAGCGCGCCAGTAAGATCATCTTGTGCGCATTTCTGTGTTGATCCCAGAGCGCCTCGATCTGGCGCTCCAGTGCCTCAATCTCAGTGGTGACATCATCCCTCATCGGGAAAGCTTAGGCCATTAAGTGGCGTTTTTGAACAGGCAGGGCTGACAGTCCCCTGCCTCTGGTTTAAAAAGGGAGGATCATCAGGGGAGGTCATCTTATGCGCT
>OMIJ01000161.1 GCA_900299065.1 Hyphomicrobiales bacterium | reverse complement strand
TATCGGCTCGGCGTCTGCGCCCATCATGCCGACCTTTCAATTGTGGAGCGTCAGCGTCACTGTGAGTGAATTACAAGCGACGCTTGCGCGCTATCTGGGACAAGAGCAAACCAAGCGAGAATTTGAAGTTTTTCATGCCTCACGAGGCTTGCAGGTCAAAGGCTCGGATGAAGCTGATATTCATCTGCTGCAATTTGCCGAACATCTTTTAGCGGCTGCTCTGGGTGCAGCCTCCTCTCGGCTTGTGCTCTCACTCTTGCTCAGTCGACGCAATGTATCGCGGGCCGCGGCTCTTCAGCTCATTGATCAGGCCTCCACAACCTTGCAATATAATCGTGATTTATTGCAGCATGCGCTCGATTTTGCGCGGCAGGGCATTACCGTCTTTGATTTACGCTTGCGGCTCATTTGCTGGAATCGTGAATTTCGGGATTTGTTCGATCTGCCGCCTGAAAAATTGCGCGTCGGTCTGGATCTGGAGGACTTGCTGCATTTCAATGCGGCGCGTGGACTTTATGGCGAGGGTGATCCGGCCCAATTGGTCGAGCGGCGTCTGCAGGCCTTGATCAATGAAAGTGAGCCCTTTCGTTTACGTCTGGCACCTTCGGCACGGGTGATTGAAATTCGCTCGGCTCGTATGCCTGATGGTGGTCTTGTGACAACATACACCGATGTGACAGATGCTGTTGCCGCAGAAGAGGCGCTTGCACGGACCAATGAAACTCTGGAACAGCGCGTGCGCGAGCGTACGGAAGAATTGGTGCGATTAAATTCCGCTCTCGCCAGCGCCAAACTTAGCGCGGATGAAGCCAATCTTTCCAAGACGCGCTTTCTGGCAGCTGCCAGCCATGATGTGTTGCAGCCTCTCAATGCGGCGCGTCTTTATGTCTCTTCGCTGGTTGAGCGCATGGGGGCGGGCGGAGAAGCTGCGCAACCGCAAATTCAGCAACCCTCTCTGGGCGATTTGGCACAGCACGTTGATGCCTCGCTTGAGGCGGTGGAAGAAATTCTTACAGCTTTATTGGAAATGTCGCGTCTCGATGCAGGCGCTATGCAGGCCGAGCCGTCGCCTTTCCACATTGATGATATTTTACGACAGTTAAAATTGGAATTTGAACCGCAGGCACGTAACAAATCCTTAAAACTTATCTTCGTGCCCTGTTCGCTGACAGTGACATCGGATCGGCGTCTCTTGCGGCGCCTTTTGCAAAATCTTATTTCAAATGCAATTAAATATACGCCGTCCGGTGAAGTTTTGGTGGGGTGTCGGCGGCACGGTCACAAAGTGCGCATCGAGGTTTGGGACACGGGACTAGGCATTCCAGCAGACAAGCAAGATGCGATTTTCCGTGAATTTGAACGTCTGCCACAAGCGGCAAAAACCGCGCGCGGTCTTGGTCTGGGTCTCTCCATAGTGGAGCGTCTGGCGCGTGTTCTCGACTGTCCCGTCACTTTGCGCTCTGCGCCTGGCAAGGGCTCCGTATTTTCTGTTGAAGTGCCATTGGCAAAGGGCGATTTGACGCTTGCGCCGCGCCGTCAGAGATTGACGCCTGTCACCACCCATGAGCCTTTGGCAGGCTTGCGCATATTGGCCATAGACAATGAACCAAGAATTCTGGAAGGGATGGAAACCCTGCTCTCGGGCTGGAGCTGCAAAGTTATGGTTGCGGCAGATTTGGTTGGCGCAGAAATTGCCATGGCTCAAGATCAGTTTGAGCCAGATGTGGTCATCGCTGATTATCATCTCGATGAAGGGGATGGCATTGCCGCAATCGAGGCTTTGCGTGCACGCGGCGGACGCGAAATCCCTGCTCTTCTGATCACGGCAGATCGTTCCCAGATCATGCGTGACCGCGCGGCCGAGCTTGATATACGTGTGCTCAACAAGCCTCTGCGCCCTGCCGCCTTGCGCGCCTTACTGAGCCAATGGCGCATGCAAATGAGCGAAGTTCAGTGATCGCCTATTTTGCGCGGGCTTTTAAAAAGGCCTCATGTTCGCCGACCAGTTCACCTGCAAGACCTTTAGAGATCAATGCTCTTGTCTCTGTCAGGCCATAGAGCGCCGCAAAGGAGCCAAAGCGCGGGCCGCGACTTTCACCAAGCAGGATTTCATAAAGCATATTGAACCAATCATTGCTCACACCGGGACGCTCGGGTGTAGCGCCCTTGGCTTTCAAATCCTGATAGCGCGCAATCGGACGCGCAACATCGTAAAGACTGGTTTGAATTTCTTCCGCGCTGGCATCGCTGCGCAGATTGGCGAGCATATGATCAAGCTTGGTCAGCGCATCACGCTCCACATCATCGGGCAGGCGATAGGTTTTGCGGGGCCGGACAAAATCACGGAAATAAGCCACCGCATAACCAACCATGGCATCAAGGCCGGGATGGCTCTTGGCTGAAACGCCCGGCGCATAACGGCGCAGAAAGCCCCAAAGGACTTGCGGATCTTCACTATTGGCCACAGCGGCCAGATTAAGGAGCATTGCAAAGGTAATGCTTGTGGCAGAATTATTCTCGCCTGGATGATGCAGAACTTCTGCACTGGGCGGGTGACCGGCATGAATGTGCCACACAGGGTTACCCAGCCGCATTTTCCAATCCTGACGCGGATAAGCACCCAGAAACTGCAAATATTCATCGACGGTCCGTGGGATCACATCAAAATGCAGACGCTTGGCCTCGCGCGGTTTCTGGAACATGAATTGCGACAGGCTTTCCGGGCTGGCATAGGTCAGCCATTCTTCAATCGTCAATCCATTGCCTTTAGATTTGGAAATCTTCTGGCCCTTTTCGTCCAGAAACAGCTCGTAATTAAAGCCCTCTGGGGCTTGTCCGCCCAGTGCATTGACAATCGAGCCGGAGAGCTTAACGGAATCGATCAGATCCTTGCCCGCCATTTCATAATCGACCTTGAGGGCATACCAGCGCATTGCCCAATCTGGCTTCCATTGTAATTTGCAATGTCCGCCTGTGACCGGTGTCTCAAAGATTTCTTGTGTGTCAGGATCGCGCCAGGTGATCGTGCCTGCTTTGGGATCGCGCGCCTCCAGCGCCACTTGCATCACAATGCCAGTGCGCGGATGAATGGGCAGAAAAGGCGAATAAGTAGAGGCGCGCTCTTCGCGCAAAGAAGGCAGCATGATTGCCTGCACCTGATCAAATCGCTCGAGCATATGCAGCAATGCTGCATCAAAACGGCCCGAGCTATAATAATCGGTTGAAGAGGCAAATTCATAATCAAAGCCGAAGCGGTCAAGAAAGTTGCGCAGCATCGCATTGTTGTGATGCGCAAAGCTCTCGTATTTGCCGAACGGATCGGGAATTTTGGTCAGAGGCTTGCCCAAATGGCTGGTGAGCATTTCCTTATTGGGCACATTGTCAGGAACTTTGCGCAGTCCATCCATGTCATCGGAAAAGGCGATCAGCTTTGTCTTGATCTTGCCTTCGCTCAGTACTTCAAAAGCCCGGCGGACCATGCTGGTACGGGCCACTTCACCAAATGTGCCAATATGCGGTAGTCCCGAGGGGCCATAACCAGTCTCGAATAAAACCTCTGTCTGACCAGTGCGCTTAATCCGCGCCATAAGTTTGCGGGCCTCTTCGAAAGGCCATGCATTGGCGCTGGCTGCCGCTTCGATCAGCGAAGGGGTTTCGGGAGAAGACATGGGCAATCCTTGAAGACATCAGCCTTGGCAGCGCAAGCTTTGGCAATGCAAGCCTAGGCAACGCAAGCCGGGAGGCGCAAACTATGTTTTGCGCAGGCTCGCGTCAATCCGAGTATCTTCTGGTCTCAGGATTGCCGCCAGAGTGCAAAGCGTCGGCGGGCTTGGGGAATCATCACAGCCACATTGCCGTTGAGAATTTGACGCCGGGAGGTGCGTGCCAACCCATGCTGGGTTTTTGCCCAGCTATAGGGACTGCGAACCGATTCGAATAAAGCCATCCATGCCGCATAACTTTGCAACAGGAAATAAACAGGCAACAGGCCAAGCACTGCAAAGTCAGCTCCCAACCCGCGACGTTTCATGCCCAGAATGATCGGCGCGAGAATGGCCACTAACCCGACACAGGCAGTAAAAACCCATAAAGTGCTGAGGGCAATCTCAGGCCAGCTCTGTGGCGAGAGCAAACTCCCCTCGAGTGCGTCCTCCAGCGCGATAAAGCCAAAGGCGAGGCCGAACAATGGCCCCAATATGCCACCTGGCAGCAAAGCGAGCACGGCCAGCATGGAAGCCGAACCCAATTCATGTTGTAATCGTATAGGGTCACGCAAATGGGTGATCAGGGTCTGTATCCAGCCTTTGAGCCAGCGGCGTCTTTGCCGAAGCCAGGCAGAGACTGGTGCTGGAGCTTCTTCATCCGTGGTGCTGGGAAGATGCGCCATACCATAGCCTGCCCGGGCCAGGCGCAGACCCAGATCAATATCCTCTGTGACATTCCACGCATCCCATCCCGCTACGGCTCTTAACGCCTCAATGCGAAAATGATTCGACGTTCCTCCCAGCGGCAGAGGCACGCCAAGCCTGGCAAGGCCGGGCAGAAACACATCAAACAAAGCTGCATATTCAATTGCAAAGAGACGTGCGAGCCAGGAGTCAGCGCAATTATCAATAACTAGACAGGCTTGGACGCAGGCCACACGCCGCGGCAGGCTGGCAAACAAAGCCGCAGCCTGACGCAATTGCCAGGGATCAGGCCGATCTTCCGCATCATAGACTGTGATCAGGCTGCCGCGGGCCAGCGGCAAGGCTATGTTGAGAGCACGTGGCTTGGTGCGTGGCTCTCCTTGTGGAGCGCGAATGATCTGATATTTGGCGGCAAGCTGACGGCTTTTGAGCGCCATCCAAGTCTCGACATCATCTTCCTCGACGATGAGTTTAATATCGAGGCGCGCTGCAGGGTAATCAATTTTGTCCAGAGCCGTGAGCAGGGCCTCGACGACACTCGCCTCGCGATAGAGCGGTACCAGAATTGTATAAATAGGTAAGCGATGTTCTGGCAGCGGTGTCGCAGGGTGTAAGGGCAGATCTTCTAATTCACTCATCAGTGCAAAGAGTCTCAGCAATGAGCTTGCCAGTAAGCTCAGCCCCAAGCAGGCTCCTAGAAAAGTAACGAGGTTGCCAAGCCATAAACTGCCCATGAGCAGACCCAATAGGCTCACCACCAGAAACAATTTTTGTAATCGATTGGCAGGCGTATGCGCACTCCAATCAAGGTCGTGATCGCTCAATGCACTGACTGCTTGTTTGGCAATCTCCTTACTTTGGCTCGCTATGACCAGCTCTTGTAAATCAGATGGGGTGATGAGACGCAAATGGTCGCGCGGAAGCTGATTTTGTCGGGCAAGCAAAATTGTGTCGATGATCTGTTGGCCGCGCGGGGCAATCAGCCAGAAGGACAAACCGGTTTTGTC
>OMIJ01000160.1 GCA_900299065.1 Hyphomicrobiales bacterium | reverse complement strand
GCCGCTTCAATACACAAGCGCTCAATCAGATCAGCCGTTTCGCGCACCAGATTTTTAAGCGGAACACGGCCGACAAGATCTGTGAATTGTTCTACTGTTCGAGGTAATTCGCGCCCGCCAAGCCGCTCTTTACCCGAGCGCCAGCCTTTATTGCGAAGAGAAAAGGCAAGACGTGGCTCTTTTTCATCGGGCAGGGTGACGGCATTAATGTCGACATCCTCGCTGGCGCCAAACTCGCCCAGCAAAGTTGTGCTGAAATGGCGAACTAATCCATTGCTGCGCAGATTGGCAAAGAGCACGTCCACATCCATGCCCGAGCGACCAAGCCAGCGATCCAGCGATGTGCCGCGCAATTGCTCCTCATTGGCCATTTGTACGAGATCAACAAAGGCGGGATTGGCCAGCAATACGCGTCGGTTCATATCCGTGATAACAAAGGCGTCAGGCAGTCGTTCAATCATGCGCAAGACGGTCATCTTGTCGTCGCTGAGTGCACTTTGATCGCCTGTGCGCGACAGCAGTACAAGAAGTTGGTTGTCTTTCTCCTGCCGAAATAAAGACCCTGACAAGAGAACCGGATTTTTGTCGCCGGCCACATGCACATGCACATTATCTATACGGGCTGCGACTCTCAGAGCCGAGACGAAAGATAATGCAGCCTGTCGGCTGGATTTATCAAATAAATCGCTAAATACACTGCCTAGAACTTTGCCGTTGTCGGATATGCGCCCATCCAGGCCCAGAAGGGCCAGAGCTGAAGGATTGGCCTCAAGCACTTTTTGACTTTCGGCATCGATAATCAGCACAGCTTCGCGAGCGAGCTGCAAAAGCAAGCGATAGCGTTTTTCAGAATCACGAATGCGATTATATTCACGCTCCATTGTCTTTTGCGCATCAATCAATTTTTGTTGAAGTGCAGAAAGTCCGCGCTGATCGCGTCCAACAGCAATAATGCCCTGTCCCTGATTGAAGCGCACCACGCTATAGACAATGGGAATATCAGCGCCATCTGGTGAAGGATGATTGACTTGTCGCCAGCGCGAGGAGGGCAGATCACCGGCATCTTTCAACAGATCCTTGATCTTTGTGCGGCTCTCAACTGTTACAAGATCGATCCAGCGACGACCCGGCCAGTTTTGGCGAATGGCTTTTTCCAAATCTTCACTACCAAACGCCACTTCGGCAATGGTGCCCTCACCGTTCATCACAATGGTTATGTCGGCAGTTGAGGAAATCAGAGCGGCCGCAGTCTTGGCATCAAGCGATGCAAGGTTCATTTGAGGCGGTTTGGGAGTTCCCGCCTTCTTCTTTTTGACCCTTTCAACCAAAATGTCTCTCCTTGTGCCCTGAATAGTCATGGGCATTTGTAAATGAGTGCTTACACACAAGCTTTGCAAAGAGGCAAGATTTCCACTTAAAATCAAACTTAAACAGGGGTTTATACCCAGATTCTTGAGGTGTGTTCGGCCTAGGGTGCCAGGGGGCAGATTCTATAGACAATGCCCCATTCTGCCTCACATAAAGCTTGACCAAATTGGCCGCCTTGATCTTGATCAAAAAGCTGAGAAAAAGCTCCAAGACATTGTTTATAAACAAGAAAAAAATGAATGATGGATTGCTTTGCGCAGATTCACACAGGGACTGCCCTTTTTTAAGTTTGGATAAGAACGCACTCGTATCGGCTGTGTTAGGGTTCTTATGCTTGCAATAGTCCACCATTAGGGCCGGAGAGAGGCGAGGGGGAATAAGATCGAAAAACTTATAATAAGATATTGTTTTCAAAGTATTTTTCGACTTATTTTGGCTGTGTTTTAGAGGTGAAATCACATCAGGCAGAAACAGGCTGCGACAAAGCAGCACGGCCCATAAGTGTCCGGTTTGAGAGATCCGAACAGGAAATATCGCCCTTGGATGACAAACGTTCATCGTCGCTTCTCACACCATCGATCCGGGAATGAATAGAATGCATAGAAGCCTGCCTGGAGGGGCAGGACCAAAGGAGAGCTGCCCATTTCTGTTGGGCAAAAGGAATATGTCGTAATTCTAAAGTGACGTCAATCTAGATTGACAGTTGCCGGGCCGCGGCCTTACACTCGCCATGAGTTTTCCGCCTTCATTTGGGCGTGCGGAACAAGTTCAGGACAAGGGTGCATGGCGGGTTATCAAACAGCCAGTTCCAACAAAAAGCCGCTCTATACACCTGAACAAAGGATGGTGAGAGATGCGAGCATTTGGACGCTTGTCCAGGGGATATTGGCGCCAGTGCAATTTCTCATTTTTCTGATCAGTCTTGCTCTGGTCATGCGGTATTTGATCACGGGTGAAGGTCAATCCGAGGCGACCATTTCGATCATCATCAAAACGCTGGCGCTTTATACAATCATGATTACCGGAGCGATCTGGGAAAAAGTTGTCTTCGGGGTCTATTTATTTGCCGAGGGATTTTTCTGGGAAGATATGGTCAGCATGCTCGTGCTGGCTTTGCATACAGCCTATCTGGCAGCGCTCGGCTTTCAATGGCTCGATGATCGCTCTTTGATGTTGCTCGCTTTGGCTGCTTATGCTGCCTATAGCGTGAATGCTGCGCAGTTTATTCTCAAACTTCGCATGGCACGCTTACAAAGCGTGCGCGATCCCATTCAGGACTCCCGACCAGTTTTGGATGGTGCGCGATGAATGCAATTCAACCCATCAAAGCCAATACGGTTTCCGGTTGTTCGACAGCTCCCATTCAGGAGCGCGGACAAAGGGAAGTCTTTTGTGGCCTGACCGGCATAGTCTGGCTGCATCGTAAATTTCAGGACGCTTTTTTCCTCGTTGTCGGCTCGCGCACTTGCGCTCATCTCATCCAATCAGCTGCTGGTGTGATGATTTTTGCTGAACCAAGATTTGCCACCGCCATTCTTGATGAACGTGATCTGGCAGGTATTGCTGATATTGACGATGAGCTTGATCGCGTGGTTGGACGTTTGCTGGATCGGCGTCCCGATATCAAATTATTGTTTCTGGTTGGCTCATGTCCATCAGAAGTGATCAAGATTGATTTGAAGCGCGCGGCCTTGCGTCAGTCCCGCTTGCATTCGCCCCGCGCGCGCGTTCTGAGCTATTCTGGCAGCGGCATTGAAACTACATTTACGCAAGGTGAGGATGCATGCCTTGCTTCGCTCGTTCCCATTCTGCCGCCTGAACCGGCAAGCGCTCCAAAAACACTTTTGATTGTCGGTGCTTTGGCTGATGTCATCGAAGGACAATTTGCCAGATTATTTGATGAATTGGGCATAGGTCCTTATGTCTTTTTGCCGATGCGCCGGGTGAGCGAACTTCCCGCTGTTGGATCTAATACAACTTATATTCTGGCGCAGCCATTTCTCGGCGACACAGCCCGTGCTCTTGAGGATCGCGGCGCCAAGCGAATTGCCGCGCCTTTCCCTCTGGGCGAAGAAGGCACAACTTTATGGTTACGTGCAATAGCTCAGGAATTTGGTATCAGTGAGGAGACATTTGATCGTGTCACGGCTTCTGGCCGCGCGCGTGCAATTCAGGCTATTGCCAATTCAAAAAAGCTTCTGGCAGACAAGCGTCTCTTTCTCTTTCCCGATTCGCAGCTGGAATTGCCTCTTGCGAGATTTTTATCGCGGGAGCTTGCTGTTGACCTCATCGAAGTTGGCACGCCTTATCTTCATCGTGATCATCTTGCCAATGAACTTTCACTTCTCCCTGCCGATGTGAAAATTGTCGAAGGTCAGGATGTTGAAATGCAACTTGATCGCTGCAGAGCTGCGCGCCCCGATCTCACTTTATGTGGATTGGGTCTTGCCAATCCGCTTGAAGCAGAGGGGCTGAGCACAAAATGGTCGATTGAACTCATCTTCACGCCGATTCAGGGTTATGAACAAGCAGGTGATCTAGCTGAACTCTTTGCGCGTCCTCTCAATCGACGCACTAGGCTGGAGGTCTGATCATGGAACTCACAGTCTGGACTTATGAAGGACCTCCCCATATTGGCGCAATGCGAATTGCAACCGCAATGTCCGGCTTGCATTATGTCTTGCATGCGCCGCAGGGCGATACTTATGCAGATCTTTTATTCACGATGATTGAACGGCGCTCCAAGCGCCCGCCAGTCAGCTATACCACTTTTCAGGCGCGTGATCTGGGTGGAGATACAGCAGAATTATTCAAGGCCGCCGCACGCAATGCCTATGACCGTTTTCAGCCTCAGGCGATGATCGTTGGATCTTCCTGCACGGCTGAGCTTATTCAGGATGATCCTGGCGGTCTGGCAGCTGCGCTTGATCTTCCTATTCCGGTTGTCCCACTGGAATTGCCTGCTTATCAGAAAAAAGAAAATTGGGGTGCGGCCGAAACATTTTATCGATTGACGCGCGCTTTGGCTGGCGCCAAACGCGAGCGCCCACATCGAGCCCGGCCTTTGTGTAATCTGCTGGGACCAACTGCGCTTGGCTTCAGGCATCGTGATGATGTGCAGGAAATCACAAAATTGCTCACGCAATTGGGAATTGATATTCATGTTGTCGCGCCAATGGGCGCTTCGGCTTATGATCTCACCCGCTTGGGCGAGGCGGATTTTAATATTGTTCTTTATCCCGAGATTGCAGAAGTTGCAGCCAAATGGCTCGAGAAAAATCACGCTCAACCCTATACAAAAACAATTCCAATCGGGGTGAATGCGACATGTGATTTTATCAGGGAAATAGCCACCATTACTGGACTGGATGTTAGTGAAGCCCTTGATCAGCACACTTCGCGCCTGCCCTGGTATTCGCGCTCTGTGGATTCCACTTATCTGACTGGCAAGCGTGTGTTCATTTTTGGTGATGCCAGCCACGCAATTGCAGCTGCGCGGATTGCTCAGACAGAACTTGGGTTCAAAGTTGTCGGTCTGGGAACCTATTCACGTGAATTTGCCAGAGAAGTTCGTGAAGCAGCCAAGCTCTATGGTGTGGAGGCGCTCATCACAGATGATTATCTGGATGTCGAGGCCCATGTCGCCAATTTGCAGCCAGAGCTCGTCCTTGGCACACAGATGGAGCGTCATATTGCCAAGCGCCTCGGTGTGCCCTGTGCAGTTATTTCGGCTCCTGTACATGTTCAGGACTTTCCCGCCCGCTATTCGCCGCAAATGGGTTTTGAAGGGGCGAATGTTATTTTTGATAGTTGGGTTCATCCACTCATGATGGGGCTGGAGGAACATCTCCTGGCTATGTTCCGCGATGATGTGGAATTTCATGATGACGCTGCACCCTCGCATCTGGGTGGCAAGGTTCAACAATTAACGCCCATTGCCTCCGAAGCCTTCCGCGAGGATGCAAAGCCTGTAGTGCCGGAGGTTGAAAAGGGCAAGGATGCTCCCATTCTGGTGCAATGGGATGAGAGAGCAGAAAAGGAGCTCAAGAAAATTCCATTTTTTGTGCGGGGAAAAGCGCGGCGCAATACCGAATCCTTTGCCTCTGCACGTGGCGTGGCGATGATCACTATAGAGACTTTGTATGATGCAAAAGCTCACTTCTCCCGCTGACTCACCCCTCATTCGTGTTGTTTTTGTCACGATGGATACGCATGTCGCGAGTGCGGTTGAGCGCGCCCGCATTCGTTTAAGCAAGCAAATTCCTAATCTGTCCTTATGTGTCCATGCAGCGTCTGAATTTTCTTCAGATCCCCAGGCCTTGAGTGCCTGTATCAGGGATATTGAGCGTGGCGATATCATCATCGCCACTATGTTATTTATGGAAGATCATTTTAATTCGATTCTTCCAGCTCTCGCCAAGCGCCGCAGCCAATGTGATGCAATGGTCTGTGCGCTTTCGACCGGAGAGGTGACCAAGCTCACACGTATAGGCGCTTTCGATATGAGTGCGCCGGCCAATGCAGCGATGGCTTTACTAAAGAAATTGCGTGGGAGCGGCAATAAATCAGCAAGTGCTGGTGCCAATCAGATGAAAATGCTGAAGCGCCTGCCCAAGATTTTGAAATTTATCCCAGGCACAGCGCAGGATGTCAGAGCCTATTTCATCTCTCTGCAATATTGGCTCGCCGGTTCCGAAGAGAATATGGTCAATCTCGTTCTTCATCTGGTTGATCGTTATGCTGATGGTCCAAGGCGGTCGCTGCGTGGCACGCTCAAGGCCAAGCCGCCTGTTGAATATCCCGAAACGGGGCTTTATCACCCGCGCATGGCCTCTCCCATTGGAGAGGATATAAGCAAGGTTCCGGTTCCTGAAGGCGGATATAAAGCGACAATCGGCTTGTTGCTGATGCGCTCTTATGTGCTGGCCCAAAATGCTGGCCATTATGACGGGATGATTCATGCGCTTGAGGCGCGGGGCCTGCGTGTGATTCCTGCTTTTGCCGCTGGCCTTGATGCACGCCCGGCCATTGAGACCTATTTTATGAAAAATGGCCAACCCGTCATTGATGGTTTGGTGTCTTTAATGGGTTTCTCGCTCGTTGGTGGTCCGGCCTATAATGATGCTCAGGCTGCTGAAGACATTCTCACGCGCCTTGATGTGCCCTACATTGCCGCTCATCCGGTCGAATTCCAAACAATGGAACAATGGCGCGAGTCAGATCGTGGATTATTGCCCGTTGAATCGACGATTATGGTGGCGATACCGGAGCTAGATGGATCCACAGGTCCCGCAATATTCGGTGGACGCGCTGAAGGCGGCACGAGCTGCGGGGGATGTGAGCGAAAATGTTCCTTTCCGAAATCCGAGAGTGCACGTGACATGCATGTCTGCGCCGAGCGCGCGGAGATTCTTGCACGCCGGATTGAGAAATTAGCCATTCTGCGCCGCTCTGAAAGAGCCAAGCGCAAGCTGGCACTTGTTATCTTTAATTTTCCGCCCAATGCTGGCAATACAGGGACTGCGGCGCATCTGTCAGTTTTTGAATCCCTCTTTCATGTGCTCAAAGCCATGCAGACTGCAGGCTATCAAGTCGATATGCCCAGCTCGGTCGAGGCTTTGCGTAATGCCATTATTGAGGGCAATGCCAAACGCTTTGGCGCTTTAGCCAATGTTTTTACCCGAATTCCCAATGAAGATCATGTCCGACGCGAGACCTGGCTCAGAGACATTGAGTCGCAATGGGGCCCGGCACCTGGAAAACAGCAATCCGATGGTTCAAGCATTCATATTCTAGGTGAGCGCTTTGGCAATATCTTCATCGGTGTGCAGCCAGGCTTTGGATATGAGGGCGATCCTATGCGCTTGCTCTTTGAAAAGGGCTTCGCACCCACTCATGCCTTTAGTGCCTTTTATCGCTGGCTCAGAGAGGATTTTGGGGCACATGCCGTGCTGCACTTTGGCACCCATGGTGCTTTGGAATTCATGCCGGGCAAACAGGCGGGACTGACAAATGCCTGTTGGCCAGATCGGTTGATTGCAGATCTGCCGAATTTTTACCTCTATGCCTCCAATAATCCCTCTGAAGGCACCATTGCCAAGCGGCGCGCGGGAGCAACTTTAATCAGTTATCTCACGCCTCCTTTGTCCAATGCGGGTCTGTACCGAGGTCTGGTAGATTTAAAAGCCTCACTTGATCGCTGGCGCAAAGACCGGCCTGAAGATGCGCAAGCCTATCATGATCTGGCTGAACTCATTCAAGCACAGGCAGCAGAGCTGAATCTCGCCCCCTCGCAGCCAAAATGGTCAGATCAGCTCGAACAGGAAATCAACAAGCTCAATGAATCCATCCTTGAGTTGGAATATGCCCTTATACCGCATGGTCTGCATGTAGTGGGTCAGGCCTTGTCTGACGATCAGCGTGTTGACATGCTTTTATCGATGGCCGAGGCCACGCATAATCTTCGGCTCGATCCAGCTGTTATGCGCGGGCTCATGAAGGGCGCAGATATTCAGGCGCTCACAACAGACAAGAACATTCGCGAGATTCTCACTGTCTTAAAGCCTTCTGCAGAGCATTTGGCCCGCAATGTCGAAATCCAAGGCCTCTTAAAGGCGCTAGATGGGCGTTTTGTGAATCCCGCTCCAGGCGGAGATTTGCTGCGCTCGCCTGACATTTTACCAACCGGTCGCAATCTCCACGGCTTTGATCCTTTCAAGATTCCAAGCCTATTTGCCACGCAAGATGGTAGCCGCCAGGCCCAACGTCTTCTTGAGCGTCACATTGCTGATGGCAATGATTTTCCCGAGACTGTTGCGATGGTTCTCTGGGGCACAGATAATCTTAAAACTGAAGGTGCACCAATTGCTCAGGCGCTTGCTCTTTTGGGCGCAGCACCGCGATTTGACACTTACGGACGTTTGGCAGGGGCCATTCTCTTGCCGCTCGATCAGATCAATCACCCGCGTGTCGATGTGGTGATTTCATTATCGGGCATTTTCCGCGATCTCATGCCATTGCAAATCAAACTTCTGGCCGAAGCTGCATATCTGGCAGCAAGTGCAGATGAGCCAGTCGAGCGTAATTTTGTGCGCAAACATGCTCTAGCATATATCGCAGAACATGGTGGGGATCTTGAATCTGCATCGCTGCGCGTGTTTGGCAATGCCGATGGAGCCTATGGTTCCAATGTCAATAATCTGGTCGAAAGCGGCAATTGGCAGAATGAAGATGAGCTGGCCGAAACCTATACCAGACGCAAAGGCTTTGCTTATGGTCGTGCCGGAAAACCATTGCAGCAACCGCAATTGCTCAACAGCATTCTGAAAGGTGTCGACCTCGCTTATCAAAATCTCGACTCCGTCGAACTGGGCGTGACCACAATCGACACATATTTTGATACTTTGGGCGGAGTGAGCCGGGCTGTGAAGCGCGCCAAAGGCAGCACTGCACCCATTTATATTGGCGATCAGACAAAAGGCGAAGGAATCGTTCGCACAATCAATGAACAGGTCGCTCTGGAAACGCACACACGCATGCTCAATCCTAAATGGTACGAAGGCATGCTCAAGCATGGATATGAGGGTGTGCGCCAAATTGAATCGCATGTCACCAATACAATGGGATGGTCAGCGACCACCGGACAAGTTGAGCCCTGGGTCTATCAGCGTCTCACGCAAACCTATTTGCTTGATCCGGAAATGCGTCAGCGTCTGGCCAGTCTCAATCCAACCGCTTCCGTAAAAATTGCTGATCGGCTGATTGAAGCTCATCAGAGAGGATATTGGACTCCGGATCCTGATTTGCTGCTTGCCTTGCAATCAGCCGGAGAAGAACTCGAAGATCGTCTAGAAGGCGTGGAGATAGCAGCATGAATATTCCAATACGCAATCCAGTGCCGCGCCGCCCGGAAGGCTCAATGCAAGTTGAGCTTGATCCCAATCTCAACATTGGAACAGCAAAAGTGTTCGCTGTTTATGGCAAGGGAGGAATTGGCAAAAGCACCACATCGTCCAATCTATCAGTTGCTTTTTCCAAATTGGGCAAGCGGGTTTTGCAAATCGGCTGTGATCCCAAGCATGATTCAACATTCACGCTCACAAAACGTCTGGCGCCCACCGTCATTGACGCCTTGGAGGCTGTGCAATTCCATTCCGAAGAATTGCGCATCGAGGACTTTGTGGCCGAAGGCTATAATGGCGTTATGTGTGTTGAGGCTGGCGGCCCTCCTGCTGGAACAGGTTGCGGCGGTTATGTCGTCGGGCAGACCGTCAAATTGCTCAAAGAACATCATCTGCTCGAAGATACTGATGTGGTGATTTTTGATGTTCTGGGCGATGTGGTCTGCGGTGGATTTGCCTCGCCCCTTCAGCATGCAGGTCGCGCTCTGATTGTCACGGCCAATGATTTTGACTCCATCTTTGCGATGAATCGAATTGTCGCTGCAATTCATGCCAAGGCAAAAAATTATAATGTTCGCCTGGGTGGTGTTATCGCTAATCGTAGCGCCAAAACAGATGAAATTGATCGTTACAATGAGGCCGTTGGATTGAAGCGCGTCGCTCATTTTCCCGATCTTGATATTGTGCGCCGCTCACGTTTGAAAAAATCGACACTTTTTGAAATGGATCCGACCCCCGAACTGGAAGCTATTCAGAATGAATATTTACGTTTGGCGGATCAGCTGTGGCACGGTTTTGAACCCCTTGAAGCAGCGCCGATGAAGGATCGTGATCTCTTCGAATTTCTGGGTTTTGACTGATGAGCACTGCAACGCGCCAAACACGCCGCAGCGAACTCGAACTTTACTTCGATCGCACCGCTGTTGAAGCCTGGAAACGGCTGACATCGGATGCGCCTGTTGGCTATGTTCGTGCACAAGTGCGTGCCGGGCGTGACGAAATGCGCGCGACATTGCTCGCCTGGCTGCCCAAGGATATGCGGGGTCTTCGCCTCCTTGATGCGGGTTGTGGAACGGGTGCTTTGGCGATAGAGGCAGCGCGACGCGGTGCAGATGTTCTTGCTATAGATATTTCACAAACTCTGGTCGATTTGGCCCGTGAACGCACACCCCGTGATTTGGGTGCTGGCAGAGTGACCTTTGCCGTGGGGGATATGCTGGATGCATCCCTGGGGCAGTTTGATCATGTCGTGGCTATGGATTCACTGATTCATTATGTCGGCGATGATATTATCCATACGCTTTCAGGTCTCGCCCAGCGTACCAAGGGCTCAATCGTTTTTACGATTGCACCGCGCACGCCAGCACTCACCCTTTTATGGATCATTGGTCGCATGTTCCCCCGTAAGGACCGCGCTCCAGCCATTGAGCCAATTGCCCAGTCACAATTGGAAAAACTGATGATAGCCCATTCAGCTTTGGCCGATTGGTCTGTTCACAACAGCAAAAGGGTGTCTAGAAGTTTTTATATCTCTCAGGCGGTGGAGATAAAACGATCATGAATCGCGCTAGCGCAGCAATGATCAAAACATTCATGCGGTTTGGCCCCGCACTTCTGCCTTTTGCAGATGCGGCGACAGCTGAATTGCCGATGAGCCGATTGCTGCGTCTATCTCTGTTTCAAATCACTGTTGGTATGGCCGCGGTATTGCTAATTGGCACTTTAAATCGTGTGATGATTGTCGAATTAAATGTGCCGTCTTCGATAGTGGCGCTGATGCTGGCCTTGCCGTTGCTCTTTGCTCCTTTGCGCACACTTGTGGGTTTTAGATCGGATACTCATCGCTCCTTTTTAGGCTGGCGGCGGGTCCCCTTCATCTGGATGGGCACAATGCTGCAATTTGGCGGCCTTGCAATCATGCCCTTTGCTTTGTTGATTCTCTCCGGGGACACAACAGGCCCGCTCATCGTTGGACATATAGCTGCGGCGCTTGCGTTTCTTCTGGTTGGTGCTGGGTTGCATACGGTGCAGACCATTGGTCTGGCTTTGGCAACAGATTTGGCACCCGAGCATACGCGCCCGCGCGTTGTGGCTTTGCTCTGTGCAATGCTCTTGGTGGGAATGGCGATCAGTGCGCTTGTTTTTGGATACGCTCTGTCTAACTTCAGTCAAATTCGTCTCATTCAGGTCATTCAAGGGTCGGCTGTTGTTACTCTTGTTTTAAATGGCTTTGCTCTATGGAAACAGGAACCGCGATCTCTGTCGATTGCACCAGATGGGACTCATCGCGCCCCCTTCCACAAAGCCTGGCATTCCTTTGCTCTTGTGGGACGCACGCGCCGTCGCTTGTTTGCAACCTCTTTGGGCACGGCGGCCTTCAGTATGCAGGATATTCTGCTCGAACCCTATGGCGGAAAAATTCTTCATATGCCTGTTGCAGCAACAACCTCAATGACTGCTGTACTTGCTCTTGGTGGCGGCCTGGGTCTCATTCTGGCGGCGCGTTGGCTTTCCGGGAAAGCTGATCCGCATCGGGTTGCTGCGATTGGTATTGTTATCGGTGTTCTGGCTTTTTCAGCGCTCATTCTGTCAGCACCAATGGATGCAGCAATTCTCTTTGCCATAGGTGTGAGCCTGATTGGCGTGGGAGCAGGGATGTTCGCTCACGGCACTTTGACAGCGACCATGGCACTGGCAAATCCAAAAGATCGGGGACTTGCACTTGGCGCTTGGGGCGCCGCGCAGGCCACAGCTGCAGGTCTTGCGATAGGCGTGAGCGGTGCGATCAATGATATGGCCTCAGCATTTGCAGCCACTGGTGCATTGGGCGAGACGCTGATTCATCCAGCTACGGGTTATGCAATCATTTACAGCATCGAAATCTGTCTTCTCTTCGCAACTCTAGTTGTGATCGGACCACTTGTTCGCTCTTCTTCCTCTTCCTTTGAGGGATTGAATGAGCGTTTCCATATTATCTCACAACATAATCTATCTTCAGGAGGAGTCAGGTGATGCGTGGATCTCTGACCGCATATGTCGATGTCGCCCAAATGGTGCTCTATGCCTTCTTTTTGTTCTTCTCTGGATTGATTTTCTATTTACGCCGGGAAGATCGGCGGGAAGGTTATCCTCTGGAGAATGAAGCTGCCGGAAGACAAAAGGCACGTGGTTTTCTTCTCATTCCAACGCCCAAGCGGTTTCGTCTTCACACTGGTGAGATTATCGAAGCGCCCAGATTTGATGTTGATGAGCGTCCCTTAAAGGCAGAAAAGGTAGAGCCTTGGCCCGGCGCGCCCTTACAGCCCGTCGGCGATCCCATGCTGGCTGAACTGGGCCCTGGTGCTTATGCTCTGCGCGCAGATGTACCCGAAAAAACACATGATGGACGCGATCTGATTGTTCCCATGCGGGTCGCAACCAATTTCATGGTCGCCAAAGAAAATCCCGATCCGCGCGGCATGCGCGTATTTGGAGCGGACAGGGCTCTAGGTGGCATTGTCACAGATCTTTGGGTTGATCGCGGTGAGGCGACCTTAAGATATTATGAGGTTGAAACAGGACAAAACGGTGCCTCGCATCGCGTGCTGCTCCCGGTTAATTTCTGCAAGGTGAATTTCACTGGCCGGTCAATTGCTGTCGAGGCCTTACTGGGACAACATTTTGCAAATGTTCCAATGACGCGAAGCTCCGAGCGGGTTACAAAACTCGAAGAAGAAAAAATCATGGCCTATTACGGCGCCGGAACGCTCTATGCGACTCCTGACAGAGTGGAGCCGCTAATATGAAATTGGTTGATCTCGATAAACTGCTGCCATCGGATATTCCGCAGGGGGAAACTATTCTCTGGTATGGTCAATCCGATTGGGTGAGCCTGGCACGCAATGCTTATCGGGTCGATTGGGTTGCGTTCTATTTTCTAGGATTGATGATCTGGAATGCTGTGACCATCGCTTACGAATCGGATCTCTGGGATGCGCTGCAAGCTATAGTCAGTACAATGGGGTTGGGACTCCTCGCCCTATCCCTTTTATGTCTGCTGGCTTGGTTATCGGCGCGCACAACTTTATATGTGATCACGACACGGCGCATTGTGATGAAAATTGGCATAGCCTTGCCAATCTTTTTTAATCTGCCATTTTCGCAGATTGAGTCCGCTGCCTTGCGGCTATTCAGTGATGGAACCGGCGATCTGCCCTTCACTTTGGCTAAAGGACGACGCATCGCCTATCTGCACTTATGGCCTCATGCACGGCCTTTGCATTTTGCTAATCCGCAACCGGCTCTGCGCTGCATACCGCAAGCCCAGCTAATCGCGGATGTGTTGAAAAAAGCCATGGTCGAAGAGGCGGGTTTACGTCTTGGTGCTGGTGCTGTGGTGCATCATTCTGCGCAGAACATTCAGGCCTATCCTGATTACCGCCCGTCTTCAGCGATGACGATGGGATGAGGAGCGCCAGATAATGACTCACATACCTGCCTCATCAACCGATCAAGTCCCACATTCCACCAATGGGCTTTTGCGCGCTGCACTGGCCCTGATTATTTTTGCGGTTTTGGCAACTGCATTGGGTCGCTGGTCTGATGTGGGTGCTGTGCATATGCCTGAGGCCTATGCCGTTGAAACATTATTGCTTGAGTTTGAAGATCTGCAGGATGGCGGCGTCGCCATTCGTCAATCTCAAACGCATCGGCTTCTTTATAAAGTCGAGCCGGGGACGAATGGGTTCATTCGCGGCACTATTAGAGGGCTGGCGCGTGAACGTCTGCGCTCGGGCATCGGACCCGATCATCCTTTTATTTTGACGCATTGGAACAATGGGTCGATATCCCTGCTCGATGACACGACAGGTCGCCGCATTGATCTAGATGCTTTTGGTGTCACCAATGCACAGGCATTCGCCCAATTATTTGCGGCTCAGGAGGTGCGGCAATGAATCTTCTGGGACTTTTCATGCGCCAAACTTTTCTGGTGCCTTGCACAATCATTATTGAGCATTCTGCGGATAGTCTTCATGCCCATGTTGAAATTGATGGCGATCTCGAAATTCGTCCAGGTGATGAGGTGCAGGTTCATGATGCGCCCAGTGTCATTGCCTTTGGAGAGCGCTTGCGGGTGAAACGCCAGGCTACTGTGATCCGCGCCAGCAAGATTGAGCGGCTGTGGACCAAATTTACCGGACTTTTTGAAATGAACGAACTTTATGAAGTCAGCTTTACCGAAAGGAGAATCTTATGAACGCTCCGATGCGCCACGGCCTGTCAGCCGAGTCAACTCAGATTGCTCAAGAAAATACTATGTTGAGCCCGCGATTCTATACCACTGATTTCGACGAGCTCGATAAAACAGATGTGAGCTCGGTCAGAGCTCAATGGGATGAATTAATCGCCGAGTTAAAATCAGACCCCAATAAACGCCATTTTCTGCGCAATGAGGAATTTGAAGCCGATTTTTCAAATCTGCCAGAAGAATTGGGAAAAGAATTTCGTGATTTTCTGATCAGCTCAATCACTGCAGAATTTTCAGGTTGCGTGCTCTATGCCGAAATGCGCAAACGCGCCAAAAATCCTGATATGCGAGATTTGTTTGGCTTGATGAGCCGAGATGAAGCCCGACATGCCGGTTTTATCAATGACACACTCAAGGATTTCGGCATTGGCATTGATCTTGGATTTTTAACACGCGCGAAGAAATATACCTTCTTCAAGCCAAAGTTCATCTTCTATGCAACTTATCTGTCCGAGAAGATTGGCTATGCCCGCTACATCACCATTTATCGTCATCTTCAGCGTCATCCCGAGCGCTGCTTTCATCCTATTTTCAAATGGTTTGAGCAATGGTGCAATGACGAATTCCGGCATGGTGAAGCCTTTGCCCTTCTGATGCGCGCCAATCCCAAGCTGACCTCGGGATTGAATGTCTATTGGATCAAATTCTTCTTGCTCGCCGTTTATGCCACAATGTATGTGCGTGATCACTTCCGTCCGGCTTTTCATCAAGCCATTGGCGTCGATATTTCTAAATATGATTTCGATGTTTTCCGCATCTGTTCAGCAATCTCTTGCCAGACATTCCCGCTGACATTGGATATTGACCATCCCAAATTCAAAGCCGGTCTTGATCGATTGGTGGATATTGCCCAGGCCAAGGCTAAGGCCAAACAGCAAGGTGGGTTTATCGCCAAATTGACATCCGGCTGGTTAAGCCTTGATGCAGCTTTGACCTTCGCAAGACTTTATGTGCTGCCAAGCAAAGCGAATAATCTGCCTGCAGAGATTCGCATGGAACCGGTTTGGTAGGGGGTCTGTAATGCTGACTTATGGCCTGCCGATCCTCTTTACACTTGTCCTTTGGTGGGTGAGTACGGTCGCTATTCTCTATCTTGATGGGTTGCATAAGCGCACTTTTGTCTGGTCTTTGACTGGCGTGAGTCTGCTCATGATCCTCGCGCTCTGGGGCGCGAAAATTACCAGTTTGGATATGAGTCTGTCTGGTGCCTATTGGGCCTTTGCTTGTGGATTGACTGCCTGGGGCTGGCAGATCACGACTTTCTATATGGGAACTATTACCGGACCCAGGACCACTCCCTGTGATCCGAACACGCATGGTATCGCTCGCTTCCTTCAGGCTTTGGCGACTTGTCTCTATCATGAGCTTGCTATCATCATTATGGCTTTGGGCATTATGGCCCTGACCCTCGGCCAACCCAATCAACTTGCGCTCTGGACCTTCATCGTCCTGTGGTGGATGCATACAAGTGCCAAGCTCAATGTCTTTCTTGGAGTTCCCAATTTAGGTGCTGAGCTTATTCCGCAACATATGCGTTATCTTGTAAGCTTCATGAAGCGCAGCGGGATGAATTTGTTTTTTCCACTGTCTGTGACGGCTTCTACAATTTGTGCAGTTCATCTCGTTGAGAGAGCGATGAGTCCCAATAGTACGGACTTTGAGGTGGCTGGCTATACAATGTTAGCCGCTTTGATGGTTCTGGCCATACTTGAGCATTGGCTTCTTGTGATTCCTCTCAATGTCAATTCTTTATGGGTATGGGGCGTTAAACCTGTACGTGAGGAGAATCAAGTCCAGTCAGATATAAAAGATCTGCATTCGGCATGGCGACAGGTCATTTCTTCTGAAAGCGACTTTCCCGCTCCTCCCGCGCGCGAGATGGTGATGGATAGCTGGAGCGCTGCGCCTCCCTCTGTTTGTGATGATGCGATTCTCTCACGACTTCTTGAGTCTATCCGTGCCGGTGCTTATGGCGAGATCAATACAATTAAGGGCGTCGTGAAAACCACTTCGCATTGGCTTCAATTTGATGTCGATCATCATCGCGCTAAAATTGCCCAATTTGCTCCTGCTCAAAAAATTGAACCTCTTGTGATTGCATTGGGCCGGCGCATGGATTCTGTGCGTTTAAAAGCTGCTTTTGATGCTTGTGCAGCAGTTGGGACAAGCTCATGAGCGCCAATCATATCGAGATAAACAGTGAAAAATGCGTCGAGGAGATAGGAATGGGTCATTCATCAATTAATTATCAAGCTCATTTTGAGGCTTCGATAGCCCAATTGAAAACAGAGAATCGCTATCGCATATTTGCGAATCTCGAACGCGATGCGGAGCGATTTCCTAAAGCTCTCTGGCGTCCTGATGATAAAGCACTGAGCCCGCGCGAGGTCACCATTTGGTGCTCGAATGATTATCTGGGCATGGGCGGTCATTCCAAAGTCAGAGCCGCTGCGCAGGAGGCAATTGAACGCCACGGCGTTGGCGCAGGCGGTACGCGCAATATCTCCGGCACACATCATCCTATCGTTCAGCTCGAGGAAGAGCTGGCAGATCTCCATCATAAGGAGTCTGCGCTTGTCTTCACCTCTGGCTGGATTTCCAATCTTGCTGCGCTCTCCACAATTGCCAATATATTACCCAATTGTCTCATTCTTTCCGATGCGCTCAATCACAATTCAATGATTGAAGGCATTCGTCGCTCGGGATGTGATAAGCAATTATGGCGTCATAATGACATGCAGCATCTCGAGGAGCTTCTGGCTGCCGCAGGTTCGGATCGGGCGAAATTAATCGTCTTCGAAAGCCTCTATTCTATGGATGGTGATATTGCGCCGATCGCAGAGATTGTCGCGCTCGCCAAAAAATACAATGCTCTAACCTATGTCGATGAGGTCCATGCGGTTGGCATGTATGGTCCGCGTGGTGGCGGTGTATGCGAGCGCGAAGGCTTGATGGATTCAATTGATATCATCGAGGGAACTTTGGCTAAGGGCTTTGGCTGCATGGGTGGTTACATCGCTGCCAATCATGCAATTGTTGACGCTGTTCGCAGTTATGCTCCCTCATTCATTTTCACGACTGCTTTATCGCCTGGCATAGTTGCAGGCGCTCGCGCTGCTGTTCAGCATCTCAAATCTTCACAAGAAGAACGAAAGCGCCATCAACACATGGCGGCGATGACAAAACATGCACTTATTGCTGCAGGTCTGCCTGTTATGCACAATCTGTCTCATATTGTCCCCCTGATGGTTGGCAATGCAGAATTATGCAAAGCGGCAAGCGATCTCCTGCTGTCGCGTCATGATATTTATGTCCAGCCTATCAACTATCCCACTGTAGATGTCGGCACAGAGCGCCTGCGAATCACTCCCACGCCAGCTCATAAGGAAGAACATGTCGCCGAGCTTGTCGAAGCGCTTGTCGATGTGTGGAAGACTCTCGGTCTCGAATTTGTCGAATCAAAAGTCTTGAGCTTCCGTTCTCTCAATCCTGTTCCTGACCAGAGTGAAGCCGATGCGCAATGCGGCTATGTCGATATGAAGAAAGCTGCTGAATGAATGACCCGCTTGATTTGTTGATGCAAATCAGGCGGATTTTCCATCTTCGATGCAAGATGATCAGGTCAAATATGCCTGATGCAAGGGCCGATAAGAGCCTCTAGGCATCAGCACAGTTTGAGGTCGCAACAGTGCGAATATTCCCTATCCGGGATATTCCCTGAACTGTATGACTTTGCTTTTTTTTACAGAAATTAATGGCCGACATTTTCTATTTTAGGCTTGTGGGACTTGGCTAACTTTATATTTACGGCTGTCTAAATACATTGACAATCTCAGCTGTAAGAATAGGATTACAGTGTCGTAATCCGACAGCAATCATTTGTTCGTGTTGGCATGTTCAGCACGGATTGATGAGGCAACCCGCGTGCTGGGATAGCACGATCTTAATCGCATTTCTCCATGGAGGTAGCGATATGGCAGACGATCCAAACCGAGTTTGGCCGACGGGACTCACCGCCGCGGAATCAGAGGAATTGCATAAGCATGTAATAGATGGAGCCAGAGTATTTGGCGCCATCGCGCTGTTCGCGCATTTCCTTGCTTATGTTTATTCACCCTGGCTTCACTAAGGGAGATTAAACATGAACCAAGGAAGAATCTGGACAGTCGTCAAGCCCACAGTTGGCTTGCCGCTTTTTCTAGGAGCAATCGCGGTCACATCGTTGATTGTTCACTATGCAGTTCTCACCCACACAACATGGTTCCCCGCATTCATGCAGGGCGGCCAGAAGAAAGTGGCAATCGAGACTCAGTCGACATCACCGGCTGTTGCATCGCTCAGCGATTCAACAAAGTTCAATTGATCGCGACAATTCTTATGATCATGATGAGCCGGAATTTTAGTTTCGGCTCATTTCTCGCAAAAATTCTACACGCACGCGCCAGAAATTATGAACTGTCTGATTGTTTTGAAGGCAGCAAGGCGTGAACACTATAGCCACATAAGGACTGACTTAAGTCATGAATTTTGTCAGCCGAAAATTGATGCAGAGCTGGGCGGGGCTTGGGCCTCGGTTTCTGCCTTTTGCTGATGCGGCGACCCCCGAGCTTCCGCTAGGGCGATTATTGCGCCTTTCACTTTTTCAGGTGACTGTTGGTATGGCGCTCGTTTTGCTAGTTGGCACGCTCAATCGTGTCATGATTGTTGAATTGGCTGTTCCTGCATCCATTGTCAGCATTATGATTTCTTTGCCGCTCATTTTTGCACCCTTTCGCGCCATGATCGGCTTTCGCTCTGACATTCATCAATCAGTACTTGGCTGGCGGCGTGTCCCGTTTATTTTCCGAGGAACATTGTTGCAATTTGGTGGCCTTGCAATCATGCCTTTTGCCTTGCTTGTTTTGTCCGGCGGAGGCGAGTCGGCCCGCTATCCAATCTGGGTTGGTCAAATCGGGGCTGGCATTTCATTCCTGCTTGTCGGCGCGGGTCTTCACACAGTTCAGACAATAGGCCTGGCTTTGGCAACTGATCTTTCAAAACCCGAGACGCAACCCAAAGTCGTCGGCTTGATGTATGTCATGCTTTTGTTCGGAATGATTGTCAGTGCATTTGCTTTTGGCGCTGCATTGGCGGAGTTCAGTCCGTTGCGCCTTGTGCAAGTCATTCAGGCCTGTGCTCTCATCACGCTTGTGCTCAATTCGGTTGCGGCCTGGAAGCAGGAGGGACGTAATGCAACGCGAAGACATATGAGTCAGAGCCAAACTACGTTTCGTCAATCCTGGTTGTCCTTTGCTCAAGGCGGTCAGGCTATGCGGCGCTTGCTCGTTGTCTGCACAGGCACGATGGGTTTCAGCATGGCGGATGTTTTACTTGAACCCTATGGCGGACAGATCCTGCAATTGAGTGTCGGGGCCACAACCAGTCTAACTGCGACTTTGGCAGTAGGTGGTTTGTGTGGACTTGGTCTCGCCTCTCGTGTTTTAGGGCGGGGTGCTGACCCATTCAAAATGGCAAGCTATGGCGTGATGATTGGTATTCCGGCCTTTATGGCGGTGATCGCCGCCGCACCTTATCAAGCCGCCGAATATTTTGCGCTTGGAACCTTTCTGATCGGATTTGGTGCTGGCCTCTTTGGTCATGGCACGCTGACGGCCACCATGAATAGAGCGCCACAGGATCAGATTGGTCTTGCACTAGGGGCTTGGGGGGCTTCGCAAGCTCTGGCTGCCGGTTTGGCGATCGCTTTTGGCGGAATCCTTCGGGACCTAGTTGCATTAATGCCCGCATCAGGGCGGTTTGGTCCGGCCTTCAGCTATATGAGTGTTTACACAGTTGAGATTCTTCTGCTTGCATTCACATTGGCCCTAATGCTGCCCTTGCTGCGTAAAGCTGTACCTTTGTCCGAACCAATTCCATCAAATGTGCCCGCACAGATTACGGCCCCATCGGCGTGAGAGACGAGACCCAGGCGATGCAAAACACAACACCAGCAAAACCGGCGCTGCCATGGGCCCATAACAGGGCTAGGGCGGTCTTGTGTGAACGGCGCCCTAATATTGGTGTCAGAAGGCCAATAAATCCTGCCAGAGCAAAGAAACCGGCAGAGACATTGCCAAAATCGCCGGCAGGAAGACTATCCCCATTGGGGGTTCCTTTCAGCAGCATGACTAAGAACTCCAGCGCGCCAAAACCAAGCAGAACATGTAATCCAATGACTATTGGTTTGCGTATGCCACGCAGGTAATAAACAACCAGCACAAGGCCGACTGCTAGGACGGCAAGGGGAAGGATCATAAAGGGAAATATGGGCATGTGTGAACCCGGAATACCGATGGACATTTGTGCTGGCATTCAGGATATACCTCTTGCAGCCCCTCAGGCAATGTTGCCTGCCCGTCTATCAGCGGATCCAGCTCACCCCGGCATGATAACAGATTCAGGTTTGTCTCTGTCATTCCAACAGGGACAATCTCGAGAAGTGAAGAGATCCGCATTAATATTCAACCTTAACAGACAGGCGCATGAGTCATGAGCACACTTCTTACGCGAATCTATGAAGCCTATGGCGATGCTTTGGATGCGGTTCATGAGCTCAAAAAGAATCGATTTACCGATTCCAACGTTCGGATCATTTCTTTAGCGCCCAATGCGCCGCATGAAGGCGGTGATGTACAAGCGCGCATCATAGCTGCCGGTGTCCCCGCTCGGGATGCTGCCGATCTGGCCAGAATGATCGAGCAGGGTCACTCTCTGATCGTTGTCAAAGCAGTGATGGGTGTGGCTCTGAAAGCAACTTCCATTCTTGATGCTCATAATCCTCTAAGTGCGTCAATGGCGCATAAGGATTACTACAGCTCTTCACTCGATCGCGGCTCGCCTCTGTCTTCTGTGCTGGGTTTGCCTACGCTAATGCGTGACCCAACACCTTTCGCCACTTTCTGGAACATGCCCTCTTTGGCCAAGTCGGCGACGCCATTGTCCAATCTCTTCAGCCTGCCGGCGATCTGGCATCAGCCCTCGCGCGAGACAACATTTTTTGGAGTTCCAAAACTCCTGCGCACCAAGCAATCCTTCTCTTCCTGGTATAATCTGCCTTTACTGACGCAGACTCGTCGGCCGTTTTCAGAATTTTTCCGCATGCCGGAGCTGACATCAATTGCCGCTCCCTTTTCGTCCTTTTTCCGAGTGCCTTCTCTCATCAATGAAAGGGGCTGGGATTCTCAGGTTCAAGGTGTTCCCAAACTGACAGATCCTTCGGCCTCTCTGTCACGTTTCTTTGGCTGGCCTGTTTTAACGCAACGTAATGGGCCACTCTTGCCCAGTCATGGCGTGCATCGTCTGAGCCGTAAACCGGCTCCTCTTTCTGGTCTTCTGCAAATGCCAACTTTATTGCGCTCGCGGCTTACAATCTCAGGACTATTAGGAGTTCCCTTATTGCTCAAGCCTGCCAAATCAAAAAACAAATAATCTCAATTGGCAAGTCTGTTTGGACGGTCATATCTAAGGGGCAGTGATGCGTGCAGCATAAGCGCTCACCATCATGCCCAGCACAAACAGAGGCACTCCAAAGCCGCTATACCATAGAGCTCTTTCCACAGGTGCGTTCAGGAAACGCAACATCATCAGGCCTTGACCAATCAATAAAAGCATGATGAGGAAAGCTTCAATCAGGGCTCCCCATTGAAGCACCAGAGCGATCACAATCAATTGGGGTGCAGCCATAATCGCACAGGCGACCTGTGCTGCTTTGCGGGCTCCTAATTGAACTGGCAGCGAACGCACGCCCATTTCAAGATCGCCTTTGATGGATTTGAAATCATTGAGCGTCATTATCCCATGTGCGCCCAGACTATACAGCAAAGCGAGCGTGAGAGACTCGCGCGAGGGCAGAGCTCCGGCAAGCATTACGGCACTGCCAGTGACCCAGGCCAGACCTTCATATGAAAAACTGCAGGCTGCATTGCCCCACCAGCCATTCTCTTTCAGGCGCAGGGGAGGCGCGCTATAAGCCCAGGCGAGAGCAGCTCCGATCACGCCGGAGACAAAAACTAGGGGGCCAAGCAAAGCGGCAACAAGGAGAGAAAGTCCGGTCCAGATCAGGCCGATATAAAGTCCCCATTTGCCAGGAATACGTCCAGAGGGAATGGGACGATTGGGTTCATTGATGGCGTCGACATGGCGATCAAACCAGTCATTCACAGCTTGACTCATCGCACAAACCAAAGGGCCGGCCAGAACAATGCCCATGAACGCAACAAAAGCATGATCCAGAATGGCCGCGCCCGATGCCAGCACACCGCAGGCAAAAGCCCACATGGATGGAAACCATGTAATCGGTTTAAGAAGTTCAAGAACGGCTGCAGGAGCAGGATAGGTTCTGACCTTCATAAAATTCCCTTCGGCGCCTTTGGTCTCATTTAGTTCTGGTCTAGCAGTTTAAGAAGAAAATCCAAATCAATTGTCTGCGCTATTGTTCTGAGGTGAGTCTGGGGTCTGTGGCTCTCTCCGGATCTCGTCCGGTGCGGGCTTGAGCCCATAGGGGGCTGCAATTGTCCAGACATGAGAGGGAACCATATGGCGCATCCGTTTGGGGAGAGATCGCCGCAAATGGACAATCGTTTCCATTGCCTTCATCTCTACGCGCGCGCGCGCAAATTC
>OMIJ01000159.1 GCA_900299065.1 Hyphomicrobiales bacterium | reverse complement strand
CATAGACGCAGCATGCCGAGCCCGAAAGAATGGTAGCCGTCCGGCGCATACGCAGGCCCACGCGCAAGGAGCCGAAGGCGGGACACATGCTTTGAGGCTGATCATGGGGCCCAAGCGGATAATCCTTGGCATAAGTGGCAAGAGTTTCGCTCATGCCCGCTGATTCCGCCGCCGCACGCATCTGATCGCGTCCGGCGTGCCATCCCAATCCATCTGTTTTGGTTGCGTTGAGATCAATGGTTCCGTCCTGCCCGTGCAGAGCCACGCCCACAGAATCAGCTGTGATCGGTGTCGCATGGCTTTGTCGGGCGGGTGTGAACTCATTCATAACTTTGTATCCGCACAAAAGGATCAAACATTTTCATAGACAACTTCGAGCGAGGGTTTTTGCAAATTGGCACTGCCGCACATGTCTTCCATTGTGGCGGGCACAAGCACAACATCGCGACCCACTGAATCGCCACTGAACAGGCCCAGCAATTGATCCTGATTCAATGTTTTGGGTTGATGCGGAGCTGCATCTGCAACATTGGCAGCCAGATGCGCGAACAAGGAGCCCCAGCGACCATCCGGCTTGCCAATGATTTCATAATTGGCACTTTTGCGTCGAATATCATCATCTGCCGGAATCGAGGCCAGAACGGGTATGCCTACAGCTTGCGCAAATGCCTGCGCCTCGCCCGTGCCATCATCCTTATTGATGACAATTCCACCCACGCCAACATTACCGCCTAATTTGCGGAAATATTCGACGGCCGAGCAAACATTATTGGCGACATATAAGGATTGCAGATCATTCGATCCCACAATGATAACCTTTTGGCACATATCACGCGCTATAGGCAGACCAAATCCACCGCACACAACATCGCCGAGGAAATCGAGCAACACATAATCAAAGCCCCAATCATGGAAGCCAAGTTTTTCGAGAAGCTCGAAGCCGTGAATAATACCGCGACCACCACATCCGCGGCCAACCTCTGGTCCGCCCAGCTCCATGGCATAGACACCATCGCGCTTGAAACAGACATCACCGATCGCAACCTGTTCACCTGCGAGTTTTTTTCTAGTCGAGGTTTCGATGATCGTCGGACAGGCGCGACCGCCAAACAGCAAAGAAGTTGTATCACTCTTGGGATCACAACCGATCAGCAAAACCTTTTTGCCTTGCTGGGCGAGCATATAGGATAGATTGGCGAGCGTGAAACTTTTACCAATGCCCCCCTTGCCATAAATGGCAATAATCTGCGTGTCTTTTGTCGCAACGCTGGGCACAGGATCTGGCTCAAGGCTAGCCTCTGCGCGCAGGGATTTCATCTGATTGAGGCTCATGCGTGAACGCTCCAGTCGAGGACCATTTTGAGGCAAGCGGGATCTTCAAATGCAATTGGATAGGCAGATGCTGCAGCACTTGCGGGCTTTGCATGTGTGATCAAGCCATCAAGACTGAGCTTGCCAGTCTCAACGAGCTGTTTAACGGCTTTGATATCCGGATCTTTCCATTCTGCTGCAACGCGAATTCTCGCTTCGCGCATGAAAGCAGCCGGAAAATTGAAATGCAGCGAGGCGTCATAAAATCCGGCCAACACGACTTCGCCGCCGGGGGCAAGATGCTGCAACAGCAAATCGAGAATATCTGAATCGCCACTCACATCATAAATTGTGCTGTAGGCGCGAATTTGATCTTCTTCAGGTGCAATCACATGATAGCCTGATGCGCCATTGCGCCTTGCAGGATTTGTCTCCCAGACGATTGGTGGCTCGCCGCCCTCAAGCACGCGCAAACGGGCCAGCAAACGCCCTAAAACACCATGTCCAACAATCAGCTCGCGTCCCTTGGAGCTGGCCCCCGCACGCGCATGATAAGCCGTGGCTGCCAGCGCAAAGAGAATAGCTTTATCCTGAAGCCAATCGGCAACCGGAATGAGCCGAGAGGCTTTAGAGACCAATTGCGAGGCCGCACCACCAAACAGGCCACGCACCTCACCATAGCAACGCGCTCCAGGCACAAATACAAATTGGCCTTCGCGAAAATCGCAATCAGAGCCCGCCTGGGTGACGATCCCGACTGTTTCATATCCTGGGACGAGGGGATAACCCATGCCGGGAAAATGCGGCATGCGACCAGAGAACAGAAGGCGCTCCGTGCCAGTGCTCACACCGCTCCACAATGTCTTGACAACAACATCGTCAGCCTGCGGCTCTGTTAAAGCGAGCCGGTTCAGGACAATGTGTTCTGGTCGCTCCAGAACGATGGCGAGTGCGTCCAGCATTCATTACCTCACGAGCAGCCGACCGGGGAACCGAAGAGTCTGCTCCAATGTTGTAATCTGATCTAGACAGATAAAGCCGTCAAGTTGAATTTACACTTTCTCCGCCACCAAGGCAGAGACCAGAATGGGTCTGCGGGTGGGGAGAGGACGGATTGAGTGAAAGCCTGCCTTGTGCAACAAGAGCTTAAGCTCGGCCATGGTGCGAGGACGGCCCCGCCCCATAGCTAGAAGGTAAAAGCCAAAATAAGCGTCACCGATTGGCTCGGCACCGGGCGTGTCAGCCATGGGTTCGGCAATCAGAAGCCGCCCGCCTCTGGGCAGGGCTGTATAAGCGGCTCTCAATACAATCAACGCCGATTGATCATCATGATCGTGGATGATGCGCACCAGAGAGATGATATCAGCACCAGCAGGCAAAGGGTCGTGCAAGAAATTTCCTGCAATACAGCGCACACGCCCGCCCAATCCCTGAGCCTGCAAGGCGCGGCTTGCCCTATCGCTCACCGGGGCAAGATCAAACAGCCGCACATCAAGATGATCGTAGGTAAGCGCCACTTGTGCTGCAAAGCGCCCTTCCCCGCCCCCGACATCCAAAAGACAGCGGCGATCCGCAAACGAGCAGGCCTCCACTATGTCTTGGGAAATAAGTTGCTGAGATTGTGCCATTAAATTGCTGTAGGGGGCATAATCTTCGAATTGGCTTTTGGCGATTGCACTTGATGACGGCTGATCCGGACTGGCACTCGCATAGGGCCAGAATTGCGATAAACGGGTGGATTTTTCGCCGCGCAAAAGCGCAACCGGATCGCTGAGATCCTCATAAAGCAGGGCATGATGCGCAATAAATTGCGCGATTGAAGGATTGCCCAGCATGCTGGCACCAAGGTCACCCAGTTCATAGTGATCATGAGCTGAGGCGCGCGCCAAGCCCAGTGAGGCTGCCGCACGCATCAAACGGCTGGTCGCATCTAGGCTCAGATTGGTCAGACGGGCCAGATCCTCCAGCGGCAAGGGCCCATTGGCGAGCAGCTCGCTAATGCGTAATTGAACAAAAGCCGTCAGAACCTGCGAATAAACAAAGCCGGCACATAGATCGAATAAAGCGCGCGCTTGTCGCCTTGCGATGAAACGGGTCAGAGGAAAGCCCGCGGCCCATCTTTGGAAGGCGGGATTGCTGATCCATCGCGTTTTGATGTCTCTATAGCGCTGGCGCCAGCTCTTTGCCCCCGCGGATATGCGTGCCTCCTGAGTCAATCCGGGAGAGCGCGTGCTCACGCAGCCACAAGAGCAAGGTTTTTTGGAAGAAATTGCGATGTCTGTGCCTTGATCAGCTGGCGTAATTCATGCTGCCCCGGGCAGAACGGAATTGATTCAACCGCATCTCTCACCAGCTCTTCAAGCCGGGCTTTTGCGCCCCCGACACCCAATTGAGCCGCCGCATTTGGCCTTAGACGGGCTGCATCCTGCCCAATGGGTTTGCCAAGTTCTTCCGCATTACACAGAATATCGCGCAGATCATCTGCAACCTGATAGGCCTCGCCCAGCTTGGCCCCCAGATTGCGCCAGGGATCAGGCTCATAGCCGGAAGCCAGAGCTCCACTTGCTGTGGCCGCAACAAATAAAGCCCCCGTTTTTGCTCGTTGATAATCACTCAACGACACTGCGGCTTCACATTCCCACGCCTGACCAGCGACTATCCCGTTGGGAGATCCGACGGATTGGGCAATGATGGTCAAAAGCTCGGCCAATCGTTGCGGGGATTTGGCAGCACCCTGAGCCAGAATAGAAAAGGCCTGCACTATCAGGGCATCACCCGTCAGCACGGCCAGCGGCTCGCCAAATTGAACATGGACCGAGGCCTTGCCACGGCGCAAATCGGCATCATCGAAACAGGGCAGATCATCATGCACAAGCGAGGCGCAATGCAGTAATTCAATCGCTGCCGCAGCCGCATTGGCCGCCTCGGGATCCTGATCCCCGCAGGCGAGAGCAACAGCGAGACAGAGCTGGGGTCTGATCCGGTGCCCACCCGGAAAGACAGCATAATGAAGCGCTGCAGCTAAAAGAGGGGGCGCACCCGCACCATGAACAGAGGAGAGGCCTCCTTGCGCAGAAGCGATGGCTTGGCCGAGAGCGTGCTCGATGCGGTCTGCTATCTGCATGATGGTATCCATCGTTCGTCAGCTTTAATTACCAAGTGTAATGTCTATTTAGGTTGACATGCAAGGGGGCGACCCGCATTTTTCTGCGCGGGAGGCCGGCCAGATGAACAGTCGCCGCGTTGTCATCATTGGGGCCGGCATGGGGGGATTAGCCTCTGCGCTCTTGCTGGCGCGTGCGGGACTTGAGGTCCGGGTCATAGAAGCGGCAGCCGGGCCCGGCGGTAAAATGCGCCAATTGATGGCCGGCGGCCTGCCAATTGATTCAGGTCCCACAGTGCTTACCATGTGCTGGGTTTTTGAGGAGCTGGCGCGTGACGCCGGCTTTTCACTTCACGAGCTGATCACCTGTGAGCCCAGCGCCATTCTGGCCAGGCATGCCTGGAGTGATCAGGCCAGACTCGATCTCTTTGCCGATCTCGAGCATAGCGTCGAGGCGATCAAACTCTTTTCCGGCGTCAAAGATGCCGAGGCCTACAGGCAATTTGCGCGCCGGGCGGGGGCCATTTATGCGACTTTGAAAGACAGCTATATCAAAGCGCCACGTCCCAATCTGCTGGAGCTGATGCAACGCATCGGCCTGTGGCGGCTTAGGGAGCTCGCTGGCTTATCTCCATATAAAACATTGGCAACATCATTAGAGGGCATTTTCATTCATCCGCGCTTGCGTCAGCTGTTTGCGCGTTATGCCACTTATTGCGGATCCTCACCCTATGCTGCACCCGCAACACTTATGCTGATTGCCCATGTAGAGCGTGAGGGTGTTTGGCTTGTTCAAGGAGGCATGCAGACACTTGCTCATGCTCTTGAGCAAATGGCTCAACAGGCAGGTGCCGAATTTCACTATGGCCGCAGCGTTCGACGTATTTGCATTGAGACGGGCCGGGCCAATGGTGTCGAACTGGATAATGGCGAGATCATCCCCGCATCAGCCATTATTATGAATGGTGATGTATCAGCTCTGGCTGAGGGTCTTTTGGGTGATGAGATTAAAAAGGCCATTTCGCCTTTGCCGATCAAGGACAGATCCCTTTCGGCTCTCACATGCTCGATGCAAGCCAAAGTGGGCGGCTTTCCGCTCGTGCATCATAATGTCTTTTTCTGTGATGACTATCGCAGTGAATTTGATGATATATTCAAGCAGGATCGTGTGCCGCAGACTCCTTCCATCTATATATGTGCGCAAGATCGTGACGGGCTTCATGCGCCTCAACCTGCCAAGGCCAATGAACGCCTCTTTTGTCTCATCAATGCCCCCGCCAATGGCGATCGCAAGGACCTTCTGACTTCGGACATTCACTCATGCGCAGAGGCTATGTTTCATCATCTCAATCGCTGTGGTCTGGAGATCACTCCTTTGCAGGGGGCCTGCGAAGTGACCACTCCACAGGATTTCGCTCGGCTTTTCCCGGCCTCGGGCGGCGCTCTTTATGGACGGGCGCAACATGGATGGAGAGCGAGCTTTGCACGTCCGGGAGCGCGAACGAAAATTCCCGGACTTTATCTGGCGGGGGGCAGCGCCCATCCTGGACCGGGGCTGCCGATGGCGGCTCTTTCGGGGCGACAAGCAGCTCACAGCGTGATGATGGACCTGGCTTCGATCGGCAGGTTCCGCCCGGCGGCTATGTCTGGTGGTATATTGACGCGCTCAGCCCGGATCGACAGTTCGGACTTACCATAATCGGCTTCATTGGCAGTGTCTTCTCCCCCTATTACGCCTGGTCAGGACGCAAAGACCCGCTCGATCATTGTGCCATAAATATTGCACTCTATGGCAAAGGGGCCAATCGCTGGGCGATGACAGAGCGGCGTCGTTCCCATCTGCAACGCAGTGCCGATCATTTAAAGATCGGCCCCAGTCAGATGCATTGGGATGGGCAAAAGCTAAGCGTGCACGTGCAGGAAATCTCAACTCCGTTTTTCAAACCTCTGATCGGCGAAGTGACCCTTGAGCCAAAAGGCTTCAACACTCACGCCTTCCCGCTTGCACAAAAAGGACAGCATTATTGGCGCCCCATCGCGCCCGTGGCGCATGTGGAGGCAAACTTTCATCAACCTGATCTCCATTGGCAAGGCGATGGTTATTTCGATATGAATTGGGGCTCCGGACCTTTGGAAGAAGCCTTTGTCAGCTGGAACTGGTCGCGTGCCAGTCTTTCGCATGGAACAAGCGTGCTTTACGATGCACAGCCTCTTGAGGATGAACGCCTCGCAATGGCCTTGCGATTTGACTCCTCCGGCAGCTTTGAGCAATTCCCCTATCCGCGCAGCGCTGCTCTTCCTCGCAGTTCCTGGCATATTCAACGTGGCACGGCATCAGACGATGGCACAGCACGCTTGTTGACCAGTTTTGAAGATACGCCCTTTTATACACGCAGTTTAATTGCAAGCTCTTTATGCGGCGAGCCGGTCGTGGGTGTTCATGAAAGCTTGTCGCTCAAGCGTTTTGCTCATCCTCTGGTTAAATGCATGTTGCCCTTTCGTATGCCCAGACGATGAGGGATGATCCGGGAATGGGCTGAAGAATTATTTACGCACTGAATAGAGTTGCCAAAACAGGATGAGCAAAATCACTGAAAAGAAAAACCTGTCTCTTATACACATCT
>OMIJ01000158.1 GCA_900299065.1 Hyphomicrobiales bacterium | reverse complement strand
ATTGCCTGGTTCTCTTTCTCCGCGATCACAAATTACACTTTGGGAAATGCCATTGCAGCGGGTGGGCTGAGTTTGAAAGAGCTCGCAACCATGCCCATGATGTGGGCGCTGGCGATTGTCTTTGTTTTTATGATCAGCGGCATCCAGCCTCCCAATGTGATGATGCGGTCTGCGCATCTGCTTGCAGGCGTCTCCGTTCCCCTCATGCTGCTCTCACTGGGCCATTCTTTGGCTAAATTGCAGATCAATAGTTTTGGGCGCAGTATAATCTTCGCCTGTGCGCGTATGTTTGGGGGATTTGCTATTGGCTGGGGGATTGCATCGCTGCTGGGCTTTGAAGGGATTGAGCGAGGCGTTTTGATCATACAAAGCTCAATGCCCTCTGCGGTGATGAATTATATCTTCGCCTCACGCTATAGTGAGGAAGCCGAGCAGGTGGCAGGCATTGTCGTTGCTTCGACGTTTCTATCTGTTTTTCTTCTGCCGATCTTTCTGTCGCTCGTGATGTGAGTATCATTGATGCGTGTCGATTTATTCGATTTCGAGCTACCGGAAGATTTGATAGGTCTGCGCCCGGCAGAGCCCAGAGAATCTGCGCGTCTGCTGATTGTGCCCACACAAGGAGAGTTCGAGCATCAACATGTGGGCGATCTGCCACACTGGCTGCGTGCGGGGGATGTGCTTGTGGTCAATGATACACGGGTGATCCCCGCCCGGTTGCATGGCATAAGACAAAGAGGCGAGGCACAAGCGCGCATTGATGTCACTTTGCATAAGCGGCAGGATGGATCGAGCTGGTGGGCCTTTGTGCGGCCAGCAAAAAAGCTTATTCAAGGCGAGATCATCACCTTTGCTGCCTCTCATTTCGATAAATCAAATCCGTCCAATTTATTGCAGGCCGAGGTCATCGAGAAAAAGCAAGGTGGTGAACTTCTCTTGCGCTTCAATCTGAATGAGGTGGAGCTGATGGAGGCCTTGTCGCGCATCGGAACTATGCCCTTGCCCCCCTATATTGCCAGTAAGCGCCAGCAAGATGACCAGGATCGCAATGATTACCAAACTTTGTTTGCGAATGCTCCCGGTGCTGTGGCCGCGCCCACGGCCGGCTTGCATTTCACACCCGAGCTGATTAGCGCTCTCAAAGCCAAGGGTGTTGGCATTGAACAAGTGACCTTGCATGTGGGGGCGGGGACCTTTCTGCCAGTCAAGGCAGACGACACAGATCATCATGTGATGCATTCTGAATTTGGCATTATCACTGCGGATGTCGCGGATCGGCTCAATCAAATTCATGCTGCAGGCGGGCGGATCATGGCTATTGGCACGACATCCTTGCGCATTTTGGAAAGCGCTGCGAGCAAGGATGGCAAGATTGCAGCTTTTTCTGGCGAGACATCAATCTTCATCACGCCGGGCTATCGATTTCGTGCAGTGGATATGTTGATGACCAATTTCCATTTGCCACGCTCAACCTTATTCATGCTGGTCAGCGCTTTTGCAGGATTGGAGCGTATGAAGGCTGCTTATGCTTCAGCCATTGAGCGGCGTTATCGCTTTTATTCCTATGGAGATGCCTGTTTACTGTTTCGTGCTGATCCTCCCACAGGACAAATGTGATGAGGGCGAGCCTCGATCAGAGTGATGTGCGCGTTTTGGCAATTTGGGAGGATGATCCAACCCAGAGCGCGATGACAATTGACCTGCGGCTTGACTTGATCAGTCGGCGCATGATCGGCACATGGTCTGTTTTTGGTGCTTTGGATATGGATGGTCCCGATTGCGTGCCTTTTATATTGCGCTTGGATGGGCGCATGGACTGTGGCCGTGATCAGAAGCACAATACATTTTGGCGCACCAATTTGCGCCAAGCACACATAGATCTGGGCGAGAGTTTTATCATTCATTGGAATGATGAAGATCAGGCCCTTTATCGCATTCAAAAAATAGCCATTCTGGGCAGCAAGGACATTTAAGCCCATGTCACAAGATTTCAGTTTCACTCTTCACGCCACAGATGGCGCAGCCCGTACGGGCGAGATTTCAATGCCGCGTGGCAAGATTCGCACGCCCGCCTTTATGCCTGTTGGCACAGCAGCAACAGTCAAAGCCATGTATCCCGATCAAGTCCGCATGCTCGGCGCGGATGTTGTGCTTGGTAATACTTATCATTTGATGTTGCGACCGGGAGCCGAACGCATAGCCGAACTGGGTGGCTTGCATAAATTCATGAATTGGCCGCATCCCATCCTCACCGATTCTGGTGGCTTTCAAGTCATGTCCTTGGCGAAATTACGCAGGCTTGATGAGAATGGCGTCACCTTCCAATCGCATATTGACGGCTCTCGACATGTGTTGACGCCCGAGCGCTCCATGCAGATTCAAGGTCTGCTAGGCTCTGATATTCAGATGCAATTTGATGAATGCGTCAAACTTCCCTGTTCCGAGCAGGAAGCCGAGCGCGCTATGCGTCTGTCATTGCGCTGGGCAGAACGTTCGCGCAAAGCCTTTGGCGGTGAGCAGGGTAGAGCGGTCTTTGGCATTGTACAAGGTGGCGCTGTGCCAGCCCTACGTAAAGAAAGCGCCAAAGCGCTTGCTGATATGGATTTTCACGGTCTGGCCATTGGCGGGCTTGCTGTCGGCGAGCCGCAAGAGGTGATGCTCGCTATGATCGAAGAGGTCATGCCATATTTACCAATTCATAAACCGCATTATTTGATGGGTGTTGGCACGCCTGATGATTTACTACAATCCATCGCGCGCGGCGTTGATATGTTTGATTGCGTGATGCCAACGCGCGCGGGCCGCCATGGACAGGCCTATACACGCTGGGGCAGGATTAATCTTCGCAATGCCAAACATGCTGATGATCCGCGCCCGCTTGATGAAACATCATCCTGTCCTGCAGCGCGCGATTATTCCCGCGCTTATCTTCATCATTTGGTGAAATCCGAAGAGATTTTGGCGATGATGTTGCTCACCTGGGTCAATCTCTCATATTATCAGGATTTGATGGCAGGTGCGCGAAGCGCCATAGCGGAGGGACGCTATGGCGCTTACTGCGATACGGTCAAGGCCGAGTGGAATTCATCCGTATCAGAGTGAAACTTTGGCTCCTAATTTACGTGCCTCCTGTCAGGCTCGACCTTTATGCCCGCCGCCTCTCATGGGTTGAGCAGGGCGATTAGCTTGCCCGGGTCCGGCATTAGATTGGGCTTGCTGGGCCCGTCCAGGTCGCTCAAAGCCACCGCGATTGTCATGACCATTGGCAAATTGCGGTTGACCTTCGCGACCATTCCTTTGCGCATGCTCTCTCTCGCCTTGCGGCCTGCGGTTGGCTTGCGCTGCATTCGGTTGCGCTCCATTCACTTCCTGGTTGGTCGTTTGTTGATTGCCTGCGTTCTTGGTTTGCTTGTCTTGAGAATTTTGCTCGCGCTTTGCGAAACGCTCTTGATGTTCTTGTGCTCGCGCCTCTCTAAAATCTTGGCGCTCTTTTTTCATGTTTTGTCGCGCCTCATGCATAGTCTTGCGATCCGTTTGCAGCTTTTGCTTATCAGCAGCTATAGTTTCTTTGTTTCCAGAGCGACGGTCTTCACGCAATTGCCTTCGATCCGCCTCTATGGTTTGATGGTCCTTACGTAGACCTTGGACGGCATCTTGAAATCCTTTTCGCTCACTCTAAAGGCTGGCACGGTCAGTCCCCTTGGGGGGAGTTTTGGCGTTCTGCGTTCCAGATCCAGCATTCGTATCGAGTGTTGCGATTGCCACACCACTATTACTACTCGCATTGCCCATGCCGCTTGCCTTGCCAGTTGCTTCCGTACCGCCGCTGGCAGTTAATGCCTGACCTGCTGGATTTTGCGTTCTCAAGCCTCGGGGTTCGCTCGTCTGAGCCTGCGCGAATGAGGCTGTCGTAGTTAACAAAATTACACTGAAAGTGAGGCGTGAGAAAGAATGCATGACAAAACTCCAGCTTCGAATGATGTCATCCTGCCAGAGAAGTGTTAGGATCTCTTATGCGTGATCTCTCAACTTTTATAGAAATATGCATGCAGATAGCTAGAGCTCAATCAGATATGTTCGACTGCAACAATGCCGGGAATTGATTTGATTGCACCGGCAATTTGAGCGCTCACCTGATAGCGACCTGGAAGCCGAATTTCTACCTCGCTCTGTTCTTGTTCCAGCATGACAACAAGGCTCACTTCGCCTTCGCCGCGTGTAGCAAGTCTCTGAGAGATAGACGCTAACGGCCCTTCATCGCGCACAAAAATTCGCAGGCCTTTTTGCACACGGCTTGCGGCTGTCTCAAGCGCATCGACAGCAATGATGCGTGCACGCACATCTTCTCCCTCAAGATTGGCTTGCAGCGTCACCAGCACCACAGAACCTTTTTCTAAAAGATCGCGATATTGGTTAAGAGCTTCTTGAAATAGAATCGCTTCATATTGACCCGTGGGATCAGACAAAGTGACGATCCCCATTTTTGACCCGGATTTGGTTCGTCGCTCCATGCGATCAAGCACAGTTGCTGCCAGCCTTGCGCCTGTTGCGCCCTGTTTGACGGCTCTGGCAAAGTCAATCCAGCGCTCGACACGCAAGCGTTTTAATACCTGAGCGTAATCATCGAGCGGATGGCCTGAAAGAAAAAATCCAACCGCTTCAAATTCGCGGCGCAATTTTTCAGACGGTGTCCATGGTATCGATTTGGGAAACACAATCGGTTCGGCTTCACCCAGGCCGCCAAAGAGCGCGCTTTGTCCGGCCTGCGTTTCTTCCTGCACGCGATTGGCTGTGCGCAGAATGGTTTCAATCGCACCAAAGGCGCGGGCTCTATCAGCCTCAAT
>OMIJ01000157.1 GCA_900299065.1 Hyphomicrobiales bacterium | reverse complement strand
TATTCGTATACATCGAATTCTCCGAAATTATGTCATTATGGTAGAGTATAATACATACGTATTGAATTTACTAGACGATGTTTTGAGCCTCTGCTTCGAAAAATGGCGGATCTTATCGCGGGGATCGAGGCACCAAAAGGCTCAGATCAGTCAAATAACGCTTTGAAAACAAATATTTATAAATTTCAAATCAGTCGAAACCGATCCACTTGTTCTGCACTTTGTCATAATGCGCCTTGGGATCATATTTTTCAACAGCCAAATTGAGGCTCTCCGCCGACAAGCGGCCAATAGCGGCTAGAAGATTATAAGATATAACAACACGGTCGTGCTGGGTATTGATCAGGCCAACTCTCGAATTGGTCAGCAATTGCTGAGCATAGAGGATATCTTGCGTAGTCCGTTCGCCAAATTTAGCCTCCTCGCGCACACCATTCAGCGTGGCCTCAGAAGCCTCCACCTGATCGCTGGCCGCCTTGATCGTCTCGCGAATAGCATCACGATTGGCCCAGAAAGACTCGATAGTCATATGAATCTGCATACGCTGTTGATCAGCCAGAATGCGGGTCTGCGACAATTTCTCAATTGCCTGTCGCGATTGGGCATAACCAATCCCAGCCTCGTAAATGGGCACATTGAGCTGTGCGACGATCGAGGCATTTGTGTTATATTCCCGTGCCACTGCCGAATAATCCTGAGCCCGCGACCATGTGCCGACCAGATTAAGAGTTGGCAGCAATTGGCCCTTGGCAATCTGCGCCGATAATTCCGCCGCCTCGATCGAAAAATTGGCGGCCAGAATAAGCGGATGCTCTCTGTCAGCGATCTTCAGACTCTCAGGCAAGCTTCTAGGAATCAATCCGTCAATCGCTCTGGCCGGCGTCAATTGTTTGGGCGTCTCGCCAATCAATTGTTTGAACACAGCTTGACTACCCAAAAGGCTGGCACGCGCGACAGACAAATCGCCCCTGCCCTGCGCCAAAGCACTTTGCGCCTGTGAAACATCGGTGCGCGAGACTTCCCCACGATCAAGCCTGATCTGCGTGCTAGACAATTGCAGCTCGAGGGCCTCAACCGCATCTGTGCGCAAAAGGACAATCGATGTATCGCGGAGCACCTTCATATAGGCTGCAGCTGCAGCCGAAAGCACGCTGGCTTCAGAATTGCGCAATAATTGCTGCGATTGTTTGATCTGAAATTCGGCGCGGTTAATGCCGTTCAAATCGCGAAAGCCATTGAATAGATTCTGGTTGACGACCAGATTGATCCCGCCTGGATGGGTCTGCGAAGATTGCGAGGCAGAACCCAATGACAAATGCTGATTGAGAAAGCCCCAATTACCTGTCGAGTAAATATTGGGTCGAAAACCGCCCTTGGCCGCAGGGAGATTCTCATCAGTCGCGCGGACATCCGCTCTCTGGGCATTGAGTTCGGGACTGGACCGATAGGCTTTGGACAGAGCGCCACTCATCGTTTCAGCTTTAAGCGGATGAGCGAGCGCCAGACACAGGGCCGATAGGCTCACGGCTTTGCCGAGCACCGGCAAAGCCAAAGCACCCAAGCCATGGCCACCAAGACTCTTGTCCCTGATTTTGAAGGCCCAGATATTCAATGCCACGCGCCCCATTCTATTCCTTGCCATCCCCGTCCTGATCTGACGCCCGATGGTCCGAGCACTATCAATGCTCCGTAAAGGATTTACGCAGCGAGTTTGCCAGGGGCGAAACGAGATAATTTAAGGCCGTTCTCTCACCGGCGGCAACGAGAATCTCGGCCGGCATGCCCGGGCGAACACGATTCTTGAAGATTTCAGGCATTTCGGCCCGGGAAATCGAAATTATCCCCAGAAAATAGGGCTGGCGCGAGGCCTCATCGATCAACCGATCCCGCGAGACGGATTCCAGCCGACCCAGCATGAGCGGGGCCTGACGATCATGGAAAGAGGGAAATTGTATCTCCGCCATCTGGCCAACCTTGATACTGTCAATATCCGTTGGGGAGATTTGCGCCTGGATGATCAAAGGTTCGTCATCGGGGACGATTTCCAGCAAAGGCTCACCTGCGCGCACCACCTGACCAATGGTGAAGACTTTGAGGTTTTGCACCGTGCCCTTGCGCGGCGCGATAATATCGACACGGCGTAACACATCATGCGCGACACGAATACGTTCTCTGAGATCAGAAATCTTCTGACGAATATCGAGCAAAGCCGAAGCCGCATCTTCCTGGAATTTTTGATTGAGCTGCTGGATTTGTAATTTGATTTCTTCGGTCGTACCGCGGCCCTTGGCAGCTTCAGCAATCAAGCGACCAATATCACCCTGCAGACGCTCGCGTTCACGCTCGAGCGCAAAGACACGCTGGGCCGCAATCAGCTGACGAGTCTGAAGCTCACGCAGATTGACCAATTCAGTCTGCATGAATTCCAATTGCTTTTCAGCTGCCTGACGTTGGATTTCAATGCCGCTGATCTCAATTGTAATCTGCTTGATTCGCGATTCGAGCACATTGCTCTGATTATTGAGCGACTGGCGACGTTCTTTGAATTGCGCTGATTCATCGCGCATCAAGGTCTGCAATTGCAGCTTGTCACTCAAATCGGCAAATTCCTTGGGCCATTCGATGTCATCTGCCAGACGGCGCTCGGCAAGCAGACGCGCCTCAATCGCCAAAGCGCTATTGAGCTGATTGTTTTGCAGATCATAATTGGCCTGCGCCTGAATCTTCTGAATCCGGAAAAGAACCTGACCTTCCTGAACAGAATCGCCTTCCTTGATCAGGATTTCGTCGATAATCCCGCCTTCATAATGCTGCACAACTTTGCGATTGGTATCGACCGCGACAAAGCCGCCCGCAACAACTGCACTATCGAGTTTAGCTACGGCCGCCCATCCACCTGCTACACCAAAGGTGAGGATGATGAGGACATAACCGCTGACTGCAGCCTTACGCCAATCGGCGGATGCTGACTTGCTCATGAGGTTCACCTTTGTTTATCCGCTTTAATGATCAACCCTGACGAATCGTTGAGGGATTCGTCTGATCCGGCTGACCTTGCACAACTCTTGGCGCAACAAGCTTACCCAAAACTTCATCGCGCGGACCAAAGGTCTTTACCTGACCATCAGCCAGAACAAGAATTCGATCAGCAACAGCAAGCGCATTGATCTTATGGGTGATGATGATCACCGTTACACCTTCCGCTCGCATTGCCTTGAGTGCTTCGAGCAAAGCCTCTTCACCCGCTGAATCCAAACTAGCATTGGGCTCATCAAGCACGATCAGACTTGGCGTGCCATAAAGCGCGCGGGCCAATCCGATACGCTGACGCTGCCCGCCTGACAAGGACTGACCGCCATCACCAATCTGCGTATTATACCCATCAGGCATTTGCTGAATCATCGCATGACAACCAGCCAGTGTCGCCGCTTTCAGAATCGCCTCTGAGTCAATTTTCTGGAAGCGCGCAATATTCTCGGCAATCGAGCCGGAGAATAATTCGACATCCTGCGGCAGATAGCCAACATGCTGACCGAGTTTTTGCGGATCCCAATGATGCAGATCATTGCCATCCAAACGCACTGAGCCACGCATCACCGGCCAAATGCCCATTAGCACTCGTGCAAGGCTGGATTTGCCCGCTGCGCTGGGGCCGATAATACCAAGCAATTCACCCGGCTCGAGCGCAAAACTGACACCTTGTAATACGAAATTTTTAGCGCCCGGTGCCGCCGCATAAAGATCCTGCACCTGCAAGGCACCGGTGGGCTTGGGCAGATCCATGCGCTTTGGTGGCGTGCCAACAACCTGGAACAATTCTGACAAACGGCCATAGGCACTGCGCACAGCCACAAAGCCCTTCCAGCTGCCAACTGCCAATTCGATAGGTTGCAAAGCACGGCCAATAATAATCGAAGCGGCAATCATCGTGCCCGGCGATGTTTCACGTTGAATGGCAAGATAAGCGCCAACGCCAAGAATGACGCTTTGTAAAAACATGCGGAAGAATTTAGTGCTCGCCAGAACCAGTCCGGCGCGATCACTGGCGATAGCCTGTGCATTGATCATTTCAGCATGGTTGACCGCCCATAAACCGCGCACGGAGGACAACATGCCCATAGCCTGAATGACATCACTGTTACGAAACATGGAGCTGGCTGCCATATTCGCAGTATTGGCAGCTTTTGAGGCTTCATTGAGCTGCGCCTTGGTCAGTTTTTCATTGAGCAGGGTGAGCAACAAAGTCACCGCTGAACCGATCAGAGCAATATAGCCAAACCAAGGATGCAACAGGAAAGAGGCAAAGACAAACACCGGAAACCAAGGTGCATCGCATAAAGCAATCAGACCCGATCCAGTGAAGAATTCGCGCACTGTATCAAGATCGCGCAAGCACTGGAAATAGGCTTTGCCGCCCCGCATCATGCGGCCTCGATGCACGGAGTCAAAGACACGATTGGCGAGCATTTTATCAAAGCGCGCGCCCACACGCACAAACACTCGTGAACGGAAATTTTCTAGCAATGCATAGACAAGGATCAAAGCGCCCGCCAGCACAGTAAGCCCGATCAAAGTTGTCACATTGCGGCTGGTGATAACACGATCATAGATCTGCAACATATAAAGCGGGCTGACGAACATCAGAAGATTGATGAAGAAACTGAAGATCGCCACAGTGGTGAAGGCGGGCAAAAGCCGGATCAAACCCGCTTTGACCGTCACACTGGGCTCGTCCTGTTCATTGAGATGCGATGGAGTGTTCGACATGCTGCACGACCTGATTGGAACCTGACGAACCAAAGTGAGAAAAGCCAAATGTAAGCCCGGGAATTGACGCAAACCCTGCCAAGACCGCAGCAAATTGCTGAAAATGTCAGCAAATTAACGAAACCGACCAAAACATGGGTAAAACGACTCAAACCAAGCCTGAGCTCAGATAGACAGCCCCCCCTTCATTTACAAGGGTCCGCAAGATAAAACAACTATTTAACTATAATTTCCTGGGGCTGACCACCGCCAAGCTAGAGCTAAGCTATAGAAAATAAATCTCAATTCAGTTCCCCTGCCCTCAAGTATCTGTAATAAGACATTGCGAATCCATAGGATGTTTTTCACCCCCATGTTTGCCCAGCTCACTAACCGTCTCAGCCAGGTCTCGATTGAGAAATCGATTTTGGCCCTTGCTTTAGCAAATGTGCTGATCTGGCTGGCTCTACCTTTATCGCTAGAGAGCGGCTTACGCGTCGATGTGGCCGAGGCCATGGCCTTTGGACCGGAATTTCTGCTGACCTATCCCAAGCACCCACCCCTGTCCTTCTGGCTGACGGCCATAGCCGCCAAAGCCGGACCCTTTCGATATGCAATTGTCTTTGCTCTCGGCCCGCTCTTTGCCACCTTCGCTCATTATGTTCTGGCCCGCTTTGCGTCCCGGCTCTTCTCGCCGCAGGCCGGCCTATTGGTGATGCTTCTGGGCGTCGCCTCCTCCTTTGCCACTTATCTGACCATTCAGTTCAATCATAATGTCGCGCTCATGCCCTTTTGGGCTCTTACCATTGTGCTGGCCTATGCTGCCTTTGAAAATAATCGGCTGCGCGACTGGATCGGGCTGGGTCTGATCGTAGGCTTAGGAGTCTGGGCCAAATATGCACTGGCTCTGCTCTGCCTGCCCTTGCTACTGGCCTTTTTGATTGTGCCGCAATGGCGCGCTCATCTCAAAAGCTTTGGCCCCTATCTGAGCTTTCTAGTCTTTGTGATGATCACGGCGCCGCATTTCGTCGCTGCCTTCAAACAAGGCGGCGGCACATTCTCTTACGCCGTGCGCGCTTATAATGATAATTTCATGCTGCGCGTGCAAAGCGCTTTGCTGATCACTTATGTGACCATTTTGGCCAATCTGCTGATCATGCTGATATTAGGCTGGGGCATTGGCTTTCGTGCCCTGCTGGCAAACCTTGGCACCATCTATCAGCGCGCAACAACAGGTGATCGGCAGGCCATCTTCACCAGCCTTGCCGCCTTTGGGCCTGTTCTCATCATTTTTTACGCCTCCTTCTTTGGTGTGCGCTCGCGCTCTTTATGGATCACGCCCATTTCGCTGGGCTTTATTCTCTTTTGGGCGCATGTCTATTGGCTTGCCCTGAATGCACCGCAGCATTCGGAGAATAATCTCAAGCGCCTCTCAAGCGCGGCCGCCAGCATTTTCGCTCTGCATATTATCTCTTATCTGCTCGTGCGCCTCGTCCTGCCGGTACAAACCGATGTGCGTTATCCCGAGATTGATGCGCAGCGCCTGACACAATTGGCGCAGACCTATTGGCGCGAACATAATGACCGACCCCTGCGCCATATTCTTATTCTGGGCAATCAGCGCTCCTTGCAAGCGGCAGGCACAATCGCGTTCAATTCGAACCGCACCATTTTCATCCGCTATGCGCAATCCCTCCCCTTTGTGCATCCCAACACTATTGCGCGCTTTCGTCGCGATGGCGCGCTGGTTGTGGCCGTCAAACGCCCCAATGATGAAATCAATCTCAATGAATCCCTAGGCCCGCTCACCCTCACAAATGTGCAGAGCAAAACCTTGCCGCATACACGCGGCTCTGATCCACAAACGCAGGTCATTTTCAGCATAGCGCGATAGGCACATAAGCCCGCTCTCAGGCCTTCTCGCTCAATCCTGAAAGCGCCGAGCCAACACTCATTGTCACTGCATCCGCTGCATCAATCAATCTTGCTTGCGAGAGATACGAATAACGCTGCGTGGTTGAGATTTGCGTATGGCCGAGAATCTTCTGCACTTGATAGATAGATCGGCCCCCTTGATCAGAAAGGAGCCTAGGAATGGCGCTGATTAGACTTCCCCAAGCAAAGATAACGACCAGTGCTTTTGTGTCATAACGAAAAAATAATCTAAAGCGTCGACCTATCTTTGCTCGGCGCCAATGTCTGAACTCGGCTCCCATCGTATTGCCCTGACGGTACT
>OMIJ01000156.1 GCA_900299065.1 Hyphomicrobiales bacterium | reverse complement strand
TCATTTGGCTCCCTATCGCATCGAGATTGAACTGACTGAAACGGCTCTGGGGGCTGATATTGCCGCCACTCGAAAAAGCTTACAGCAGCTCGCTCGCCTTGGCTGTCGCATAGCTTTGGATGATTTTGGCACGGGCTATTCTTCGCTCAGCCATATTCTAGATCTGCACGTTCACCGTCTGAAGATTGATCGTGCCTTCGTCGCGCCTGTGCTGCAATCCAATGCCTGTGCAACTCTGGTGCGCGCTTTGGCACATCTGGCAGATGAATTGAGTTTGGGCCTGACGGCTGAGGGGGTCGAAACACAGGAGCAATTGGCCTTTTTGCGACAGATTGAATGCGAAGAAGCACAGGGCTATTTGTTCAGCCCGCCCAGAGAGGCTCGCGAATTGCCAAATCTCTATTTCCATTGCCTGCCAATTCTGGGCAAAACTCCCAAACCCCGGGCGTTGAGCGCCTGAACCGAGACTTGCAGGGCCAGGATTTTGCCGGCCTGTCATCCGGGCCGCATGTAATGATTGACCCGGACTCACAGCGAGCATAGGTTCCCCCCGCTCCTTCTTTAGAACCGGCCCGGCCTCTCATGCTCGCTTCCAATTCCAGCGCCCTCGACCCGAAGAAATCCTTTCAGGGCCTGATTCTCACTCTGCAAAGTTTTTGGGCTGAGCAGGGCTGCGTCATTTTACAGCCCTATGACATGGAAGTTGGCGCAGGCACATTCCATCCCGCCACAACTTTGCGCTCTCTGGGTCCGCGGCCGTGGAAAGCTGCTTATGTGCAACCCTCGCGCCGCCCCAAGGATGGCCGCTATGGTGAAAATCCCAATCGCCTGCAACATTATTATCAATTTCAGGTCATCTTGAAGCCCTCCCCGCCCAATCTGCAAGAGCTCTATCTGCGCTCGCTTGCTGCCATTGGAGTTGATGCGGGGCTACATGACATCCGCTTTGTGGAAGATGATTGGGAAAGTCCGACTTTGGGAGCCTGGGGCCTTGGCTGGGAATGCTGGTGCGATGGCATGGAAGTGAGCCAATTTACTTATTTTCAGCAAGTTGCAGGGTTTGAATGTTCTCCCGTTTCAGGTGAACTCACCTATGGGCTGGAGCGTCTGGCCATGTATGTGCAGGGCGTCGAAAATGTCTATGATCTGAACTTCAATGGCCTTGAGGGCGCAGATCGCATTTCCTATGGCGATGTCTTCTTGCAGGCTGAGCAGGAATATTCTCGACATAATTTCGAATATGCTGATACCGGCCTGCTGTTCCAGCATTTCAAAGATGCCGAAGCGGAATGCAAAGCCTTGCTCGCAGCTGGCGACAAGGGCGATCATCATTTGATGGTCCTGCCGGCCTATGACCAATGCATCAAAGCCTCACACCGCTTTAATCTGCTCGATGCAAGGGGCGTCATCTCTGTCACCGAACGACAAAGCTATATTCTGCGGGTCAGGGAACTCGCCAAGGCCTGCGGCGAAGCCTGGCTGCGGACAAAGGCTGGCTCTGCGTGAACTTTCACATCTAACCTCTCGCCCTTGGCGTTGGCCTTGTCTATAATAGAGCTATGAACATAATCCCGGATCGCCCGGTCGCCACCGGACCAAACCCCATTGCTCAACAGCTGGCTGCCATTGTCGGCGAGCGTAATGTCATCACCAATGGTCTCGATATGGCCGGCTATCTGGCCGAGCCGCGAGAGCTTTTTCATGGCCGCGCCATTTGCGTGGTGCGTCCCGGCACCACAGAAGAAGTCGCCGCTGTCCTGAAATTTTGCCATGCTACAGGCACTCGCATTGTCCCCCAGGGCGGTAATACCGGTCTGGTCGGCGGCCAAATTCCCGGCCAAGGTGAAGGAGAAGAAATTTTACTCTCGCTCAAGCGTCTGGATAAGGTGCGTGAGATCGATATTTCTTCCAATACGATGATTGTCGAGGCTGGCGTCACTCTTCTACGTACGCAGGAAGAGGCCGCCAATGTCGGCATGCTATTCCCTCTCTCGCTTGCCTCCGAAGGCTCCTGCACGATTGGCGGCAATCTCGCCACTAATGCTGGCGGCACAGCCGTTCTGGCCTATGGCAATGCGCGCGATCTTGTGAATGGACTAGAAGTTGTGCTGGCAGATGGACGCATACTGTCCAATCTCTCCAAGCTGAAGAAAGACAATACGGGCTATGATCTGAAGCATTTGTTCATGGGCTCGGAAGGCACGTTAGGCATTATCACAGCCGCTGTTGTCAAACTCTTTCCACGCCCGCGCGCAACTGCCACTGCCTTTTGCGGCATGCAGTCACCTGAACAGGCCCTTGCCTTGCTCAATATCGCCAAATCAAAAGCTGGCGATGAAGTGAAAACCTTTGAGCTGATCGCCCGTTTTGGCATTCAGATTGTTGTACAACATGGCCAGAACACCCGCGATCCTTTGAGCGCGCCGCATGAATGGTATGTGTTGATGGAGCTGGGCTCCATGAATGAAAGCGGCGTCGAAGACACAATGATGAGCATTCTTGAAACCGCTCTGGAAGAGGGCGTCATTCAAGATGCCGCCCTCGCCGCTTCGCTGGATCAACGCGCCGATTTCTGGCGTCTGCGCGAATTGCTCTCCGAACTGCAAAAGCATGAAGGTGGCTCGATTAAACACGATATATCCGTGCCCGTTGCCAAAGTGCCGGAATTTCTCGCTGCCGCAACTGCGGCTCTGGCCGAAAAATTCCCCGGCGCACGCCCCGTGCCCTTCGGGCATTTAGGCGATGGCAATATTCACTATAATGTTTCGCAGCCCGTGGGTGCTGACAAGCAAGCCTTCCTCGATAGCTGGGATGCAATGAACACAGTTGTTCACGACATTGCCTCAAGCTTGCATGGCTCGATCTCTGCCGAACATGGCGTGGGAACACTCAAACGCGATCTTCTGCCCGGCGTGAAAGATCCAGTGATGCTGGATGTCATGCGTGCCATCAAGCGCACACTTGATCCAACCAATATCCTCAATCCAGGCAAAGTGCTCTGAGACAGAGCGCTTTGCGTGTTGCAGACCTCAGAATAAATCGCCCTGCCGCGCTTTCATCTGCGCCTTGATCTGCGCAGTCTGCGTCCGCACTTTCTTAACAGGGGCGCGCGAGGAGGCTTTCGCATCTTCCTCAACATGAGACTCAATCAGCGGCTGCTGGATGGACGGCTCATCATTCATGACTTTATTCACCGCCGTGCTGATCGCATAATGATCGAGCGCAGAGGCAGATGCCGGACGCATCAACGCCAAAGCCTCTGTCACATCACCATCGACATTGAGCCATGTGTCAAAATCCTCCGGCTCAAGAATGACAGGCATGCGATCATGAATAGGCGCCATCGTTTCATTGGCTGTCGTGGTCACAAGACAGGCCGTGTCCATTTCTTCGCCATCAGGCCCGCTCCAGGTCTCCCATAATCCCGCCAGCGCCAAAGGCGCACCATCTTTGCGACGAAACAAAAAGGGTTGCGAGGCGGCACTCCCCTTGCGCGCTGGATCTTTTGCGCGGCGCCATTCATAAAAGGCATCGACAATGAAAATACAGCGTCTATGCCGAAGCGCATTTCGAAAACTCGCTTTATCGGCCACACTTTCGGCGCGAGCATTGATGACCAGAGGAAAATCCTTCGGATCTTTAACAAAGGCTGGCAGAAAACCCCAACGCACCAGAGTGAAATGCCGCTGATGCCCACCCATCGGCAGACGCTTCAAGGTGAGGATGGGAACGGGCTGCGTGGGAGCAATATTATAACGAGGCGGAAAATTGGGCTGCTCAAAATAGCCAAAAAAAGCCCGGCAGAGCTCCGGGGATAATGTCAAAGCCAATCGACCGCACATGCAAATCCCGTTGTCAGATGGGTTGAGGCACCACGCCCTTTTGAAAGAATTCGTTATGAGATTTCCTGTAAATCTGAACATTCCATTCATGCTTTGCACAGACAATTTATTTCTGAGCCCAACCCCGGAGCACTTCATGCAGGCCTCCTTCAATCCTGCCGCCCCCAGTGTCGCGATTACCAGTGCAAATTCTGGCCTTGCGAATGATTATCTCAATATTTTCAATGAAGTGGTGATGCTCATCGATGTCCTGCCCAGCATGCCAGAGGCAATGGACGATCTTATCGCCTGGAGAGCCATGAGCTATGAGGATTATTTCAAAAACTCGAAACTGGACGGGCATGAGAACGCTATTCAGGCCTATCAGACCATGGACCCCGGGTTGCGCAAGGAATTTGAAGATTTGATGCTTCAACTCGACAGCAGCGCGACAGCAGCCGTGGCTGCCTTGCGTATCCATCATCGGCGCAAGGGCGACAATGACCCGGAGGGGATGAAATCTCTGTGCGAGCGCAATAGCTCTGTTCTGCACGAATTGTTACGTATGGCTCGTCATCTGATTGACCATGGCACAACTCATTTCAATGAAGAGTCACAATCCAAGGCAGATCGTTTGATGCAAATTCGTGGCAACATCCAAAAGCACTTTGCCAATCAGAAAACGCTTTAAACCCCTTTGACCTCCTGTGGGCCAAGGCTGACAGGAGGGATTGAAGTATCAGGAACGAAAAAATCGGGCGCCAAAGGACTCTTGGGATCAACGCGATAATGATCAAATTCACGCACGCCCTGGTCCCATAAGAATTGATCATCAATTAGAAACTGCCCGCTAAAGCTCTTCGCCTCTTTTAGAAAGAGCACATGCGCCGCATCGGCCAGAATCTCTGGTGTGCGCGAGGCGCGCATCAAAGTCTCGCCTCCCAGCAGATTTTGAATGGCCGATGTCGCAATTGTCGTGCGCGGCCAAAGAGCATTGACGGCAATGCCTTTGGGACGCAATTCCCCGGCCAATCCCAGCACCACCATGCTCATGCCGAATTTGGCCATGGAATAGGCTGTATGGCCTGCAAACCATTTGGTCTGCATATCAAGTGGAGGCGACAACATGACAATATGCGGATTTGCCGACTTTTCGAGATAGGGCACAGCAAATTTCGAAACCATGAATGTGCCGCGTGCGTTAATCTGATGCATCAAATCAAACCGCTTCATATCGGTGGCCTGCGAATTGGTCAGCGAAATGGCGCTGGCATTATTGACCACAATATCCAGCCCCCCAGAAGTCTCGACTGTCTTTTCGAGCGCCTGACTTACCTGGCCCTCGTCCCGCACATCAACAATCAAAGGCAGAGCCCGCCCCCCAGCCGCTTCAATCTCTTCAGCAGCTGAATAAATCGTGCCGGGCAATTTTGGATTAGGCTCGCTCGTCTTGGCTGCAATTGCTACATTGGCGCCATCGCGGGCTGCTCGAAGGCCAATGGCGAGTCCAATCCCACGGGATGCGCCTGTGATGAAGAGAGTTTTGCCAGTCAGCGAAGATTGCTGTTCCTGTGCGCTCATCTGCTCTGCTCCCAAAATTATTTCGTCTTGTTCACAAAAGCGCTCATGGCAGCATGGGCCTCCGGCGATTGCAAAGCCGCTCCAAACAATAAAGCTTCAACCTCAATACGCGAGGAAATAACTTCCCGATCACCGCGAATTAAACGACGTGTCGCGGCGAGTGAATGTCTTGGTTTACTGGCGAGGCGAATAGCCTGACGCTTGGCATGAAAGCCGACATCTGCCGGCGCCAAAAGGCTGTTCACCAGACCCAGTCGCAAGGCCTCTGCAGCACTAAATCCATCACCGAGCAATAGATACTCACTCGCCTTTTGCAGACCAATGGCCTGCGGCAGCAAAAGCGAGGATGACGCCTCCGGTACCAATCCAAGGTCAATGAAATTCATGCGAAACTGTGCAAGCTCGGTTGCATAAACAAGATCACAATGCAGCAGCATCGTTGTGCCAACCCCGATCGCCAGACCATCTACGGCCGCCACCATCGGTTTTTCAAACACCGCCAGAGCCCGAATAAATTGCAGCGCAGCCAGATTTTGCGCGCCAGAACCAATATGGCTCAGAAAATCCTGAATATCATTACCAGCTGTAAAAACACCTTCATTCCCAAGAAACAGGACTGCGCCAATCGACTCATCCATACTGGCTTTATCCAGTGCGCCGATCATAGCCTCATACATTTGGGACGTGATAGCATTCTTCTTGGATGGGCGATCGAGCATGATCGAGAGAACCCCATCTGCAGTTGATGTTTTAATAAAAGTACTCATGAATCACCCATTAAAAAACCCGCGCCCGCATGTAATGAATCAGAACCTGAAGTAATGATATCTTCCAAAACTTTTGCTTCTACTGCAACATGATCTCCAAAGAATCTTGCCAAAGCCCGATAGGCCCGCAACGCTGGATCGCTCGCATTGCGTCCTGCAATGGCCAGACGCGTGAGTGAAGCACAACCGCGCGCCAAAGCAAACAGTCGCAAATAGGCATTCGCACCCGCCAATGCATCCTGTGGTCGTAGTGCAAGCGTTGCTAACAGCCATTGGCTTGCCGATTCAAGCGAGGCAATCGATTGGGCAAGGCGTTTGGACAAAGTACCAAAATCTTCATCTGTAATCGTCTCAAGCATATTCTGGATGAGCCTCATGTCAGCAATTTCACGTCGCATGGCTGCGCCGCCATTAACCGTCAATTTTCGCTGCACCAGATCAATTGCCTGAATGCCATTTGTGCCTTCATAGATTGCGGCAATGCGAACATCTCGCAAGAGTTGGGCTGCGCCCGTCTCCTCAATAAAGCCCATGCCGCCATGCACCTGAATGCCAATATTGGCCACCTCAATGCCCACATCTGTTGCAAAAGCCTTGGCCAATGGCGTGAGCAAAGCTGCGCGCTCCGCATTGGCTTTGCGCATAGACTCATCTGCACCGCGATGACCCCGATCAATCGCCGCAGCGGTGAGATAGCAAATGGCCCGCGCTGCCGCCGTGAGTGATTTCATCATCATTAAACTGCGGCTGATGTCGGGATGATGAATGATCGGGCTCATGTTCTCTGCATCCGAGCCTGCGGCGCGACCCTGTCGGCGTTCGCGCGCATAACTGAGCGCCTTCTGACTGGCGCGCTCTGCAATCGCCACGCCTTGCAGGCCAACCCCCAAACGCGCCGCATTCATCATTGTAAACATGCAGGCAAGGCCGCGATTTTCCTCGCCAATCAGCCAACCGATTGCCCCCTCTTGATCGCCATAGATCATGGTACAGGTTGGCGAGCCATGAATGCCCATTTTATGTTCGAGCCCATGGCAACGCAGATCATTACGCGCCCCCAGAGTGCCATCGGGATTGAGCAGAATTTTAGGAACGAGAAAGAGTGAAATGCCACGCGTGCCCTGCGGCGCGTCAGGAAGACGCGCCAGCACAAGATGGATGATATTATCAGTCAGATCATGCTCGCCATAGGTGATATAAATCTTCTGGCCCTTGATGCGATAAGTGCCATCGCTGGAGCGCTCAGCCCTTGTGCGCAAGGCGCTCAAATCTGAACCTGCCTGCGGCTCGGTCAAATTCATCGTAGCCGTCCATTCCCCCGAGATCATCTTCGGAAGATAGAGACGACGCAGCTGCGCCGATCCATGCCGTGCAACAGCCTCAATCGCGCCTGATGCCAAAAGCGGGCACAGCATGAAAGCCATATTGGCAGAGGTCCAAACTTCCTGACAGGCCGCATCCAGCACTTGCGGCAGACCCATGCCCCCCTCTTCAACTGGCGCTGTCAAACCACTCCAGCCTCCAGCCTGCCATTGGCGATAGGCTTCCACCCAGCCCGTTGGTGTTGTCACCTGGCCATCAACCAGGCGACAGCCTTCTTTGTCCCCAATCCGATTAAGCGGATCGAGCACGTCATGGGCAAGATTTGTTGCTTCATTGAGGATTTGCTCGGCCATACCATCGGCAAGATCAGGGTAGAGCCCCTCTGCCAGACCCCGATCTAGGCCCGCTGCCTCTCGCAAAGTGAACATTATTTCGGAAACAGGAGCACGATAAGTCATCTTTCCTCCAATTCACTTTTGGCAATCATATGGCGCTTGACGCTCAGGGGCAGAGCAAGCACAAGGTCAGGGATAGATATTAGTTTATATGTAAACCACTCTTGCGCACCCCGAGTCAAAATGAATTTCAACCCCGGCGCAATCAGCCCATCCGATGAAACCGGCATTGCGCGGGCGGCAGAGCTATTGCGCTCAGGCGGGCTTGTCGCCATGCCAACCGAGACGGTGTATGGACTGGCCGCCGATGCAACCAATGATCTGGCCGTTGCCAAAATCTTTGCCGCCAAAGGGCGACCAAGTTTCAACCCCCTGATCGCCCATGTCGCCTCTCTGCGAGAGGCAATGGCACTTGGGCAATTTTCACCCAAAGCTAAATTGCTGGCCCAAACCTTTTGGCCCGGCCCTTTGACGCTTGTCGTACATGCCAGGCAAGATTGCCCCGTATCGCTTCTGGCCCGCGCCGGACTTAACAGTCTGGCAATCCGTATTCCGGCACATAATGTCGCTTTAGCCTTACTCAAAGCCGTCAAAACGCCCCTTGCTGCGCCATCGGCCAATCGCTCAGGCCATGTCAGCCCGACATTGGCGCAACATGTTGCCGCTGATCTTGGTCCTTCGGTCGATCTCATTCTGGATGGCGGCCCCTGCACTTTGGGCGTTGAGTCCACTATTCTTAGTTGTCTTGAGGATGAACCCGTCCTGCTTCGCCCCGGCGGACTGACTCGGCAGTCGATCGAAGCTGTGCTGCAGAGCCCTTTGGCAAAACAAACACAAGGCAAAGAGCAAAACAAAGAGGACGACCCATTGCTCGCACCAGGTCTCATGGCCTCGCATTATGCACCCCATGCCAAAGTGCGCCTGAACGCCAGAGAAGGCCTTGCTGGAGAGGCCATTCTTGATTTTGGCCCCGCTATGCAGGCGCCCTCTTCTGCCCCGCGACTGTCGCTTTCCCCCTCAGGCAATCTCATAGAAGCTTCAGCCAATCTCTTTGCAGCCCTGCGCCAACTCGATCACTCCGGCTGTCACACAATTGCAATTGCGCCCATTCCGCCGCATGATCTTGGCGAGGCGATCAATGATCGCCTTGCACGTGCCGCAGCTCCACGCTGAGCAATGATGAGAGCAGATAAGTGGAGGCCGAATGCCCAATTCCACCTCATGGGATGATTTTCGCCTGATCAAAGCGATTGCCGATTCCCGCTCGCTTGTGGGCGCAGCTGAATCTCTCGGCCTCAATCATTCCACAGTCTTTCGCCGATTAGGCACGCTCGAAGATCAGCTGGAGACAAAATTATTCGAGCGCTCGCGCCTTGGCTATACACCCACGGCAGCAGGCGAAGACATGATTGCACTTGCTATTCGAATGGATGAAGAGATCCGCGAGTTCGAGCGCAGCATTATGGATCGCGACATTCTCCCCTCAGGCCATTTGCGCCTGACGACGAATGAAACCTTTCTGACATTGTTTCTCGCGCCCCTGCTGCAAGACTTCAGCCAGCTCTACCCCGATATTCATCTCGATCTGATCCTCTCCAATGATCAACTCAATCTATCTCGCCGCGATGCCGACATTGCCATCAGAGCTACACGCGAACCACCTGAAACATTGGTTGGGCGCCGCATTTGCGATGTGCCCTGGGCCCATTATGTGCCTGCCACTTTAGAGGATGCACAAACGCAAACGCTGGGCTGGATCGGCTTTGGCGAGGCCATTGCGCATCTCAAAGCGCAGCGCTGGTTGGCGCAAAATATTGCCATCAGCAAAATCCGTCACCATGTCGATTCCTTGTCGGGACTGGCGCATCTGATTGCAGCAGGCATGGGCCAGGGCATCCTGCCCTGCCTGATGGGTGATCAGATCAAGAGGTTACGGCGCAAGGGAGAGATTCTGCCTGATTTTGGCGATGCGATCTGGCTGCTCACCCATCCCGATCTGCGCAAATCTGCCCGCATCCGCGCCTTTCTGGATTTTGCTGCACCAGCTTTAAAAAAAGCACTGACAACGACCAAAGAGCGCTGAACGAACAGCAAAAGTGTGCTTGAACGCCTGATGGGCCTGCCGTAAGTTTATTGCAAGGGCAAAGGCCCATAAAAGCTGTGTGAACGAATTCTTATCAGCCTGAGACAGGAGAGGAAAAATTATGCCGCATGATGTCGGACAAAAGACCCATTGGCACGAGCCCAAGAATGGCGAAAATGCCGGCCATGGCGCCTTTGGTCGGCCTTCTTCTCCCTATGATCGTTTTATGGAGGATGAAGGCATTCCCATCCATCGCGCAGTTGGCGTGCATCGCGTACAGGATTTGCCGATTAAGTCCTGGGCGCGCCTGGGCGGCAAGGGCTCCTATATCCAGCTCTATGGCACTGAAGGCCTGTGGGGCATGTATATTGTCGAAATTCCACCTGGCGGGGCGCTGAATGTCGAACGCCATATGTATGAGAAAACCGTTCTCGTCGTTTATGGCAGAGGCTCAACCGAAGTCTGGCAAGAAGGGCAGGGCAAGAAACAAACTTTCGAATGGCAACCCTATTCGATGTTCTCGATCCCGCTCAACACGTTTCATCGCTTCGTCAATGCCACCAATCAACCAGCCATGCTGCTGTGCGGCACATCAGCACCCAATATTATGAATCTAATTGGCGATGCCAATTTTGTATTCAATTGCCCTTATGTTTTCGCCAATCGTTATGCCGGTCAGGAGGATTACTTCAAAGCCAATGATGATGTCGCGCCCGATAAAGTGCGCGGCCTTGCCATGCGTAAATCCAATTTCCTGCCCGATATTGCTTATTGCGAATTGCCTCTCGATAATCGACGTTCGCCAGGCTATCGGCGCATTGAACCTGAATTTCAGGGCAGTGATTTTTATCTCTGGATCGGCCAGCATGAAACAGGCCGCTATTCCAAAGCGCATAAACATGAATCCAGCGCTATTCTCGTTTGCCTGCGCGGCAAGGGCTATACCTACACTTGGCCAGATCGCCTAGGCACACAACCCTGGAAAGAAGGCCGCATGGATGAAGTGATCCGTCAGGATTATGAACCTGTCGGCCTTGTCTCTGCCGCGCCTATGTCCGGCGATTGGTTTCATCAGCATTTTGGTATTAGCAAAGAACCCTTGCGCCTCTCAGCCTGGTTCGGCGTCAATAATCATCCCTCGCGCAAGCCCGGGCGCCCAGGAGAAAAGCTCACCGATTTTGGCGCGATTGATTTGAAAAAAGGCGGCACAGCCATCCCCTATCATGAGGAAGACCCCTATATCCGCGCCGAATTTGAAGACGCCCTCAAGCGCGAAGGCGTGCCCTCGCGCATGGATGCCAAATTCTATATCAAGCCCGAGGGCTATCCAGATTAAGAAGATAACATTCCATCGAGTGATACATAAAACCAACAGCAGGAGGAATTATGAAAGCAAATTTCATTGCCAAAACATTGGGTGTCATAATGCCCCTGCTGTGCGCCCTCAGCGCACCTGCACAGGCAGATGCAGTGTCGGATTTTTACAAGGGCAAACAGATCACCCTCATCGTCGGCTATGGCACGGGCGGTGGTTATGATGTCTATGCGCGCTTGCTCGCCAAACATTTAGGTAAGCATATTCCCGGCACACCCAATGTGATCGTGCAAAATATGCCGGGTGCCGGCTCGCTGCGCGCTGCCAATTTCATTTATTCCAACGCTCCCAAGGACGGCACACAGATCGCCACATTTTCGCGTGACATGCCC